>JAITVO010000301.1 GCA_031285765.1 Cytophagaceae bacterium
AAAACTCAAAGTTCGAGGCTTGCGAGGCGATAAAAGCGCAGTTTACATGAACGTAAATGAGCATTTTATCGTCCGAAGCATAACGAAGAAATTGGAGTTTTTAGAGGTTCCCTTAAGTAAGTGTTCATATTTATTTCACAAATAAATACCGTTATATCCCAGTTGTAATAAATATAGCATTTTGACATATTAGTTTTCATGCAACAATTTTGTATTCCATGCAGGACGACGGAGAACTGTATATCATCAATAGAATCACTACGATTAAGTATATGTTGCTTAATTATGAACAGCTACTTAAAAACTGAATTTTTCACACCAATTATTAATGAACAATGTGTTAATTGTTAATACCTGTTGATTTATATACATCGTTATGTCGTATTTGTTTTTAGTTTTGCGCACAGATAAAAAACTGTTATGACAACATTACTTCTGTCGAATAAATTTATTTAAACAGCACGGATATAAACGTTTTAAACAGTATTTCGACATCGCCGCCGAAACTTCTGTTTCGCACGTAATCTTCGTACAAATCGAGTTTGCGTGGCAATATTTTGTTGCGATAGGTAAGGTACGGCTCGGATGATGCCGATAGAATCTCCTCTTCGTTGCGAAACTCGATGGAGGCATTGTCGGTAATGCCGGGCTTTACTGTGTGAACTACCGCCCAGCGTTCGGGATAGGCTTCTACCCATTTTTGCACTTCGGGACGTGGTCCTACAAACGACATCGTTCCTGCCAGCACATTCAGGAGTTGTGGCAGTTCGTCGAGTTTGGTTTTCCGAAGAATTTTGCCGATGCGCGTAACTCTGCTCGAATTGCCAGCATCAAACGAGCCTTGCTGCGCCTCTTTCAGTACAGTCATTGTACGAAATTTAAACATACTGAAAAGTTGTCCGCCCTTTCCAATGCGCTTCTGCACAAAAAAAACGGGGAATCCCGAATCAATAACAATCAGAAATGCTATCAGCAAAAAAACAGGTAACAAAATTACCGTAAACAAAAGTGATATGACAAAATCAAATAAACGTTTCATATTTGGTTTTATTTATACAACAAATTTATTTTTCACCACAAAGAATTTAGCATGGAACACTATTCATTTTTCAAACTTGTGTTCTTTACGAAACCCCGTTATGTTATTTGTGGCTAAGCAAAGTATATTCACTAATCTCTTGATAATGTTTTATTTTTAAATACCGATTTAATGCCGAAAATCAGCGCAATCAGTCCATAAAGATAACCCCATCCGTAAGAAAAATGCAATATAAAGAACGAAAAAACGAGCGGAAAAGTCATCTTCAGCATTTTTTTTGCTACCGCTTGCCGAACGCTTATCAGCGTAAGCGCCATGACGTAAAACAGCAGTCCCGCGCCGTAAAACAGCCATAGTGGTTTGAGGAACAGCGAAAGCAATGCACCTCCCAGCAAAAACAGTACAAACAGCATCGGAATCAGTTGGCGCAGAGTAGGAACTTTGCCGAGCTTTTTTACAGTCAGCGGTTTAAACAGCCCGTACTGATAATACATTTTGTAAAGTTTGGAGAACGAATCGCGGGCAAAATATTTAACAATCACATTAGGGATAAGCAGAATTTTCATTCCATTGTTAATCATTCGTCCGTTAAACTCGTCGTCCTGATTGCGAATCAATTCCTCGTCAAAAAATCCTATTTTATCGAAAACTTCGCGGCGAAAACATCCGAACGGAACGGTATCAACCTCGCGCACTTTGCTGCTGCCGATTCGAAAATAGGAGTTTCCCACCCCCATTGGATGGCTCAACGCAGTGGCAATGGCGTGGCATTTAACGGTGTTGCGGTACGGCACGGTTTCAACAACTCCTCCTGTGTTGTCGGCATCGTGTTCATAAAGTGCATCCACCAGTGTTTCAATGTAGTTATCGGGGTACACCGAGTGTGAATCCATCCTTACAATTAACTTTCCTTTTGCCACTCGGATGGCGCGATTCAATCCGTAGGGAACAATCTTTTCGGGATTGTCAATCAGTGTAATGGAGAGATTAGTATTGCTATTTTTAAATTTATAAACGATTTCTTTCGTGCTATCGGTTGACATTCCGTCCGAAATCAGAATTTCGAGCAGCGTGTTAGGATAATTTTGCCGCGCTATTGCCGAAAGTGTTGCTTCAATAAATTTTTCTTCGTTCCTGATGGGGAGAACGACGGATATGAAAGGAACCTGCTTCATTGTTCAATCATTTTTGCGTGCAAAGATATGTTTTTTGTTTGAAATGCGATGCTTCAGCAAAATTAATACATTATTGTATCTGATAGCTGTTTACCATTATAACAAATAAAACTTTAAACAACAAATAACTCACACTAATAAAATCAGCGTTATTTGTGTTTCAATTTTGGATTAACTAACTCAAAGCCTTGATTTTTTAAATTCAAAGTCCCAGCGTCCTCCCTTTCTCCACCATAAAACGGTACGCCTCGTCGTAGTTGTTGCCAATAACGCCGTCGAGAATTGCATCTTTGATTGCTGTTTTTATAATGCCAACCTGATGACAGGGTGGGAGATTGAACGTTTCCATAATGAGTTCGCCCGTAATGGGAGGCTGAAAATTACGAATACTGTCTTTCTCTTCAATCTCTTTCAATTTGCGTCGAACGGTTTTAAAGTTGCGTGTGAATTTTTCAATCTTTTCGCGATTTTTCGAGGTGATGTCGGCTTCGCAAAGCGTCATCAGGCTGTCGATGTCGTCGCCCGCATCAAACAGCAGGCGACGAACTGCCGAGTCGGTAACCTCTTCCTCAACTAACGCAATAGGGCGCATGTGGAGATAAACCAATTTCTGTACAAATTTCATCTTCTCGTTGAGCGGCAGGCGCAAGCGCTTAAAAATATCAGGAATCATTTTGGCGCCCGCGTGGTTGTGTGCGTGAAACGTCCATCCCAGCGTCGAATCGAAACGTTTAGTGGCGGGTTTAGCCACATCGTGAAAAAGAGCTGCCCATCGAAGCCACAAATCATTGGAGTTGCAGGCTACATTGTCCAGAACTTCGAGCGTATGAAAAAAATTATCCTTGTGCGCTTTGCCGTTCACAGATTCAATGCCTTTCAACAGTTGAATTTCGGGAAGAATATCCTGCAAAAGTCCTGTTTTGTCGAGTAGTTTAAAGCCGATAGATGGTTTCGGCGAAAGCACTGTTTTGTTCAACTCTTCGGTAATTCGTTCGGGCGACACTATCGAAAGGCGGTCGCGGTTCCAAATAATGCTGTCGAAGGTAACAGGTTCGATAAAAAAATCAAGTTGTGCCGCAAACCGTATGGCGCGGAGCATTCGCAAAGGGTCGTCGGAGAAAGTGATAACAGGGTCAAGCGGCGTTCTGATTCTGCCTTCATTCAGGTCGTGAATACCGTTGAATGGGTCAATCAGCTGTCCGTAATCGCTTTTGTTCAGGCTGATAGCAAGTGCGTTGATGGTAAAGTCGCGACGGTTCTGGTCGTCTTCCAGCGTGCCGTCCTCAACAATGGGCTTGCGACTGTTGCGGTTGTACGACTCTTTGCGAGCGCCCACAAATTCAATTTCGGTATCGCGGTAACGAAACATTGCCGTACCAAACGACTTAAACACGGTAACATTCAATCCGCCCATCCGTTTTGCAGTTTTTTCGGCAAGATGAATACCGTTGCCCAGCACCACGATGTCGATGTCGCTGTTTTTTCGCTGCAAAAAAATGTCGCGAACAAACCCGCCAATCACATAAGCCTGCAAACCATCTTCTGCGCATATCGCCGAAACAACCTTAAAAACAGGATGTTTCAAATATTCCTGCATCATTCTTTTTTATTAGAGTTTAGAGTGTAGTTGTAGTTATTAGAGTTTAATGTCGTCTTTCTTCATTACCCCCCTTATCATAAGAGCCGACAAAAGTAGCGTATATGCAAAAAAAAAACAAATGCAAAATGAAGTTCCCAAAATGGAATTGCATACCAGCGGATATATTGGCGAGAAGCTTTATTTTGCTCCTCCTTCAAAGTTTATGGTTTTGCGTTCAACTTTCAACCTTAAACACGGAACTTTGAATTTAAGATACCTTTTCAAAACTTTCAAAAAATCGTACTGTGTAACAACAGTTAATGAGCTGCTAATTTAAAACATATCCAAATTAATAAAAATCATGGCGAATGATTTTGTTATATCGAAAAAAGCAAATATTTTTGCCCCCGTAAATAATAAAAACTAAGAAAAAATGGCATACGTAATTAAAGATGATTGTATCGCGTGCGGGAGTTGCATTGACGAATGTCCGGTAGAGGCTATTTCAGAGGGTGATATTTATAAAATAGACCCTGAAAGTTGTACTGATTGCGGTACTTGCGCAGATACTTGCCCCAGTGAGGCTATTCATCCTGCATAATTTATTGCAGAGAATATTTAAGAGGGTGGAACTGCAAGGCAATTCTACCCTCTTTTTATTTAATTTCACTCGCATATCTTACACATTTCTTCATTAAACCTCTTCGGAAAATGCAACAATGGTTGTCCATCAAGTTGTTTTTGGCTAAAGCCGATTTGCCTTGCATACTCCAACAGTTGGCTAAAGCCAGCGGCAATGAGTTCCATCTCCTGTGGAGATGAGTGTGGGGAGAGATGTCATTGCCGTCGGCTGAAGCTGATGGTTGGGAGATGTACTGTGAATGGCTTTAGCCAAAAACAATCATCCATTTTCCAAAGATGTCTATTATTTCCCAATCTTTCCGAAATTGTTGTGCAAAAGCACATCGTAATAATTTCTATGTGATAATCTCTACTTTAAATGTTTTGAACATGCCGATAACAACACGATTGATTATACTTTTTGAACAGTGGGCGGACGAAAAACTTATCACCATTTCGCAGTTACCGCCCTCGGGGTCGTACCGCACCTATTTCCGAATAACAGGTAAAACCCAAAGCGTGCTGGGCGCTGTTAATTGCGACATAAAAGAGAACCGTGCCTTTATTGAATACAGCCGCTTTTTCAGGAAAAAGGGATTGCCTGTTCCCGAAGTTTATGCCGTTGACGAGAGTTTGAAATGCTATCTGCTCGAAGACTTGGGCAATACAACGCTGTTCGACCGGCTTTCGATTTTGCGCACCGGCAGCGAACTCCCTTCGCAGATTGTCGATTTTTACCATTCGGTACTTCCACAGCTGATAAGGTTTCAGATTGAAGGCAGAAGCCTCGATTTTTTGGCGGCATATCCTCGTGCCAAATTCGACAAGCAGTCGATGATGTGGGACTTGCACTATTTCAAGTATTATTTTTTGAAACTTGCCCAAATACCTTTTGACGAACAGTTGCTCGAAGATGACTTCAACCGGTTTACCGACTTTTTGCTTGAAACCGATACCGATTATTTTCTTTATCGCGATTTCCAGTCACGTAATATCATGGTAGTTGATGGCAAACCTGCCTTTATTGATTATCAGGGCGGACGAAAGGGCGCTTTGCAGTACGATATAGCGTCGTTGCTGTTCGACGCCAAAGCCGACTTGCCAAACGAAATTCGTGAGGAGCTGTTCAACGCCTACATCAGCGAACTGAAAAAACACATCGCTGTGGACGAATCAAAATTTAAGGAATATTATTACGGTTATGTTCTTATTCGCATCATGCAAGCAATGGGAGCATACGGATTCAGGGGGTTCTACGAAAAGAAAACACATTTTCTGAAAAGTATTCCATTCGCATTGCAAAACCTTCGCTTTGTACTCAACAATGCGTCGCTTCCGGTTGAATTGCCTGCATTGAAAGGTGTACTGACGGCAGTGATTAATTCCGGCAAACTAATACAGATTGCATCGGAACCTGAACTTTGCGTTACAATCACAAGTTTTTCGTATAAACGCGGCATTCCTGTTGATTATTCGGGGCATGGAGGCGGTTTTGTGTTCGATTGCCGCTCGCTCCCCAATCCCGGAAAGTATGCCGAATACAAAACCAAAACAGGCAAAGATGCTGAAGTAATTGCCTTTTTGGAAAAAGAGCAGGAAGTAAAAAGTTTTTTGACGAATGTATTTGCCATCGTTGAGCAATCGGTTAACAAATATATTAAACGCAGTTTTAAACATCTGATGGTAAGTTTTGGCTGTACAGGTGGACAGCATCGCTCGGTTTATTCAGCCGAACAGTTAGCTGCGCATTTAAGCAAAAAATTTCCTGTGCAAATCAAGCTGAATCATGTGGAACTGGAGATGGCTGAAAATACCAAATAAACTTTGTCAATAAAAATATATTCAAAGCAGGAAAAAACATAACAGTTATATGGGGGGCTTTAGCCCAAAACATGAAAAAAGTTTTCTTTTGACTATTCGCACAAATTACAGATAATAATTATACAAATAAAGCAATAAATCCCAATCGTAAATACATTATTGCGCATTACGAATGTATAGTTTTTGTTAGAAAATACGTCATTGCAAAGTAAAAATGTATCATTTCCAATCGTAAATATGTTATTGCGCATTGCAAACGTATAATTTTTGTTTGGAAATACGTCATTGCAAAGTAAAAATGCATCGTTTCCAATCGTAAATACGTTATTACGCATTGCGAATGTATAGTTTTTGTTGGGAAATACGTCATTGCAAAGTAAAAATGTATCGTTTCCAATCGTAAATACGTTATTGCGCAGTGCAAAAGTATAGTTTTTGTTGGGGTTAGGGACTGCAAGCCATATTTAGTGTAATTATCTTTTAGGAACTATATAATATATATTATTATGCAACAATATATCGAACACGACGAGTGGAAAATTATTGAAGAAGGCTTTACGCCCGAATATCAGGAGGCTTCGGAAAGCATCTTCAGCTTGGGCAACGGGCGAATGGGACAACGCGCCAACTTTGAGGAGCAATACAGCGGCGAATCGCTGCGTGGCAGCTATATTGCGGGCGTTTATTATCCCGACAAAACTAAGGTGGGCTGGTGGAAAAATGGTTATCCCGAATATTTTGCCAAAGTGCTTAATTCGCCTAACTGGATTGGCATTGATGTGGAGGTGGATGGTGTTGCGCTCGACCTGTACAAGGCGAATGTAGAAAGTTTTCGGCGGGAGCTCGACATGAAACGCGGCGTTTTGTCGCGCACTTTTACGGCTACGCTAAAAAACGGCAAACAGATAAAGGTTGCGACTGAACGCTTCCTCAGCATGGACGACCCCGAGTGTGGAGCAATACGCTACGCGGTAACTCCGCTTAATTTTTCGGGCAGGCTGGCGTTGATTCCCTATATCGACGGAGGTGTTGCCAACAGAGATTCAAATTACGATGAAACATTCTGGAATATCATAGAAACGCGAAGTGTTGCCGAAGAAGCATGGCTGCTTTCGCAAACCAAAAAGCTCGATTTCAGAGTAAGTTTTGCTATGCAGTGGACGCTAAATAAAATCGGGTATTCGGTAACGGCAACTTCGGACATGTTGAAGTGCGAAAACCGTATTGAAACCGATTGTTTTAAGGATGAAACTGTTTCGCTGGAAAAATATGCAGCCGTTTGCAGTTCGCTAAACCACGTTCCGGAGCAGTTGGTCGAAGCGGCTCGCAAAAAAGTTGCGCTGGCAAGAAGCGCCGGTTTCGACACGATGCTCCAAAAGCACGTTAAACGCTGGGATGATATATGGAAACAGAGCGACATCCGTATAAAAGGAGATGTTGCCGCCCAGCAGGGGATTCATTTCAATATTTTCCAGCTCAACCAGACTTACACGGGCGACGACGACCGGCTCAATATTGGACCCAAAGGCTTTACCGGCGAAAAATATGGTGGCAGCACTTATTGGGATACCGAAGCGTACTGCATTCCGTTTTTCATCGCAACAGCGCCACAACACGTTACGCGCAATCTTTTGATGTATCGGTATCGCCATCTTGCCAAAGCCATCGAAAATGCCGAAAAGCTGGGTTTTACAGGCGGCGCAGCACTTTATCCGATGGTTACGATGAACGGCGAGGAGTGCCACAACGAGTGGGAAATTACGTTTGAAGAAATTCACCGCAACGGAGCCATCGCTTTTGCCATCTACAATTACGTGCGTCATACCGGCAACGAGCATTATCTTGACGAGTACGGCATCGAAGTCCTAATTGGTATCTCGCGCTTTTGGGCGCAGCGGGCAACTTTTTCGAAAGAAAAAAACAAATACGTGATACTTGGCGTTACCGGTCCCAACGAGTACGAAAACAACGTAAACAACAACTGGTACACCAATAAGATAGCGGTTTGGACACTCAAGTACACACTCGAAACGCTTGAGCGCATTAAAAAGACAAATCCATTAAAATACGACGCCGTTGTTGCCAAAACAACATTCAATTTTCGCGACGAAACTGTCCGATGGGCTGATATAATTTTGAACATGCATTTTCCGCACTATCACAAAGCGGGAATTTTTCTTCAGCAGGATGGTTATTTGGATAAAGAGCAACTCACGGTAAACAATCTGCCGCTGGCGCAGCGTCCTATTAATCAGCACTGGTCGTGGGACAGGATTTTGCGTTCGTGCTTTATCAAGCAGGCTGATACATTACAAGGCGTCTATCTTTTCGAAGATGAGTTTGATACCGAAAGCATCAGTCGCCATTTCGATTTTTACGAACCCCGCACAGTGCACGAGTCGACG
>JAITVO010000142.1 GCA_031285765.1 Cytophagaceae bacterium
AAGTTTAAAGATTTTATTATAATATATTTAGACTTGTCGTAACATTTTATTTTTCTCTTAAATCTCGCCAAATAATGCCTGATTCGACTATTATAGCTAACTCTCAATAAAATTACCTATCTTTTCGCATGAGTTATTCGTTAGATTTTCGCAGGCACGTATTTGAAATAAAAGAGAGGGATTCTCTTACCTTTCGTCAGACCAGTGATCGGTTTGGCGTTCCGATCTGTACTCTGTTCCAATGTAAAAACCGGATAGAGCCCAAACTTCACCACAACAAACCGGACACCAAAATCGACATGGAAGCCTTGCAGAAGCATGTAGAGGCGTCCCCTGACAGCTATCAGCATGAACGTGCCTCACACTTTGGCGTAAGCCAGAGCTGTATCCTGTATGCCTTGCGGCGTTTGTGCATCAACAATAAAAAAAAACCTGTTTCATCCCAAAGCAGGCGCAGCAAAAAGAAGTGAATTTGCAGCAAAGTTGCATCAGTATGAGCAGTTAGAACGTCGTTATATTATTTATATGGATGAGAGCGGGTTTTCGGTAGATGCTCCAAGTGAGAGCGGCTACAGTTCCATAGGGACAAGATGCTGTGGTTGCAAGGATTTGCATAGTAGAGGAGGAGTGGATGCGATTGGAGCTATTCATCATTTCAAAATGCTCAACATCTGTTTATTTGAAGGAAATATCAACGCCGATACTTTTCATGCATGGACTACTGACCGGCTAATTCCATCACTTCCTGAAAGTTCTGTTATTGTAATGGACAATGCCGCTTTTCATCAGAGGGCTGACACGCTGAAGGCTATCAGGACGAAAGGATACGATGTTTTATTCTTACCGACATACAGTCCTGATTTGAATCCCATTGAAAAAGAAATGGGCGCAGGTGAAAAACATCAGAAAAAAGCGAAAATGTAAGCCGTATCAACTTTTTGAAACATTTTTGGTATGAGTTTTTATGATGAGTTAGCTATATTTGATATCAGTATGGGAATAACGCTTATGGAGACTGAAAATTATCATTTAAACTAATTTTGTTGAACTACTTAGCATATTAAAGCAACCTATCCAAATACCAAAAGTGTATCGGTATATGGCGAAATGTTTGGCGGCAAATATCCGCATTTCGACGTCTGCAACAATTCAAAGGTGATGAACATTCAAAGGGGCGTATTCTATAATCTTGAGAATAGTGTTCATCTTGTAAAAATCACGATGCAAAACAAAACACAAAAAAGGAGGATTGAAAAACATCAATCCTCCTTTTATTATTGCATAAAGTCTTACCTTTATTATTTCAACACCATCTCATTAAATTTCAAAAGCGTTTCCAGCACATTGCTGCGCATATTAATAAAATGTTCGACGCCTTTGGTTTTCAGTTCGTCCATTGAGGCGGGCGCGCCTGCTACTACAAAGATTGCTCTGTTGTTCAACGTGGCAAAAGCGACGGGTGCGGCTTCTGCATATTCGTCGTCCGACGAACAGAGTACAACCACGTCGGCATTTGCTTTAACGGCGGCTTCTACGCCGGCTTCAACAGTGTCAAAACCAAGATTGTCGATAATTTCGTAGCCTGCGCATCCAAAGAAGTTACCCGAAAACTGCGAGCGTGCCAGTCGCATGGCAAGATTTCCGTAGGTGAGCATAAATACTTTGGGACGTTTGGCTGCTTTTTCGGTTGCCAAACGCAACGCTTCGAACTGCTCGGCGCTGCGGAACTGCTGAATCGGTTCGTATTCGCCGCACGTGCAGGCACACGGTTTTTCGAGCTTTTCAGGGTCAATGGCGCCTGATACTTTTTCGGACACATTGGGATACTGATTGGTACCAAGCAGTATTTCGCGGCGACTTGCAATTGCCTGACGCTTTTTGGCTGCCGACTCTTTTACTAATCCCTGAACAAATCCGCCTTTGAAGGCTGCAAGGAATCCGCCTTTGCTTTCGATTTCAACAAACAGTTTCCATGCCTCGTCTGCAATTTTGTTGGTCAGCGTTTCGATGTAATAACTTCCGGCGCCGGCGTCCACAATCTTGTCGAAATACGATTCTTCTTTCAAGAGCAACTGCTGGTTACGCGCAATGCGTTCGCTGAATTCATTGCCTTCGGCGAAAACCGTATTAAACGGAAGAACAGTAAGCGAATTGCATCCGCCAAGTGTTGCCGACATAGCTTCGGTTTGCGAGCGAAGCAGGTTCACGTAGGGGTCGAACACCGTCATGTTAAACGCCGACGTTTCGCAGTGCGCAATCATTTTGCACGATTCGGCGCAGGCAGGTTTAAACTCGTTTACGATGGTTGCCCACAGGAGGCGACCTGCGCGCAGTTTGGCTATTTCCATAAAATAGTCGGAACTGATGCTCAGGTTGAAGCGGATGGATTTGGCGGCGTCGTCAGTCAAAAGTCCCTGCTCGGTGAGCTGCGCCATGTATTCGGTACCCATCGAAAGCGCAAAGGCAAGTTCCTGCACGATGGTTGAGCCTGCGTTGCCAAAATAGCGTCCGTTTACGCTTACGGTCTGAAATTTGGGCAACTGTTTGCTTTCTTCGGCAATTTTTGCGGCGCAGATCATTGTTTTTTCCACGCTGTCGCAAAGTTTTTCGCCGATAACCAACTTTCCGATTGGGTCGAAATCAAGCGAGCCTTTTACTTTCGTAAAATTGCGTCCCAGCTTCTTCATTTCTTCAACAAGCAGCTGCATCAGCTTTTTGCTTCCGCAACCTGCCGCAAAGTTCAGTTCGATGTCGTCCGAAAGCAGTCCATTCGTCAGTTTCGCTACGTTTTCGGGCGTAATAAAATCTTCTTTCGGAATAATGAATCCGAAAGAGTTTACGCCTTTATCAATCAGTCTAACTGCCTTTTGGTTGGCTTCGGCGGCACAGTTTACCACAATGTCCTGACGCACGAGCCATTTGTTACACTTTTTAGTGCCGCGCACGTAAGGAAATTCGCCCGGAAGCGAATCGAGATACTTCACCGCATCCAAGTCTTCGCTGCGGTAGAAAGGATTTACGTCGAATCCTTCGCCGGTTTTCCACACAAGTTTCTTGTTAAAATCAGCGCCTTTGAGGTCAGCCGTTATTTTATCCATCCATTCCTGCGTCGAAACGGGTGGAAATTCGCTAAACAGCGGCTGTCTTGTTTTATCTGCCATAAATAACTGTTTTATATAATAATGCTATAAATTTCAAAACTGCAAAAGTAGTTCTTTTTTGAATACAACGTATGATTTTAGTCAGGGGAAAAACGTTGAAATATTTATGATTATCCTCATGTACTGTCTTTAGAGCCTGTAAATATGGCTAATTGCGCGTATAAGAAAATGATTTTTACGGCGTATTACAAACTAATTTTCTATTGCAATATAGACTAAATGAACAAGTATTTTTTTACTTATTCCACTCTTATAAACAGGAAACAATAAGTAGAATTGTATATTTCATGTTGCGCAAGTATGAATTTTTACAACGACGCTAGCGTGAAACTGTAACGCAAGGATAAAATTTGATTAGACCTCTTTGAAAACTGTAACAACGGTTGTCCGTCAAGTTGATTTTGGCTAAAGCCATTCATTTTGTAAAGATATATTAATAGCCTGATAGAAAAACGTAACCGTTGGATTCGGTCGCAATAAAATTCAAATCTCGTAGAGAAGACTCTTCATTTAAGTTTAGAGTTTGTTTCATTCTATCTCCATCACTCTTAATTGGCTAACGCCGAACTTCATTTATCAACTATTCACTCTTTATTAATAACTGATGTTACGCAAAGCAAAAACTACCGTAGATAATTTTTTATTTGCCAAAGTTTGGCAAGTGTCGCCGCAGATGATTTTTTATTTGCCAAAGTTCGGTAAGCATCACCGAAGATTATTTTTTATTTGCCAAAGTTCGGTAAGCATCACCGAAGATTATTTTCCATTTGCCAAAGTTCGGC
>JAITVO010000145.1 GCA_031285765.1 Cytophagaceae bacterium
CAAATACGGTCGGAATAGAGGGCAACAACTGCAGGCTTAGACATCGAATCAGAAGAGCGTTCAGAAAAACCTGTTGCTTCTCCAAGAAAATGAAAAATCATCTGAAAGCTTTTGATATAGCTTGCTTTTATAGCAATTATGGATATGTATGATTGAGCATACTTTGGGAAACACCACCAACTTTTTAAGTTGACGAGACATAGAATTCACAACGCCTTGTTCAGTCTCCATCACTACGCCGGTGAAGACTTCCTTTTGACTGTTGCAAATTCCCACCATAAGCATTTTTGGTTTTTTTGCAATATATTGGCATGACATACTTTGAAAAATAGAGTGATTTCACCTTTGTATTATAATGCATTTTTTTAGATTTTATGTGTGACTCTATCTTGCTTCGAGTAGAATCTGAATATGGTTGTGTTTTTTGACAGATATTTATGCCTAAATAATTTGCAGTTAGATCAAAATCCTCGAGAGAACGTTCCATCCATTCAGCAAACACAATGTATGATTTGCCAACGTTGCATCGGTAACCGCAATCTCCGTTGCCATAGCCGGTATATATAGTGATAAACCGAGGATGTTGTTTCCCTTTATACAGAGTCGTCACTTGAAATTCATATTTGCGAAAATATTCGTCATAATGTACAATCATACTATCGGACACATTGAAGAAAAGATTGTAACTGTTTTTTACTGTAATTACGGATTCCCTTACACATACACCGATAAAGAGATAATCTGAACTTTTTATTGATTGTTTTAAAGTCGCTACGCCAAAACAAGTGCATGCGAATATTTGATTTGTGAGAAAAATCAATAAAAAACTTAGTGCTATTGTTTTGTTTTTCATCATTCCTGTTTTTTAATTCCCAAAGGGTTGTTTTCGTCAAAAGTTCCGTTTTCTTCGATAATGGTCACTTTCGCATTGGTTCCTCCATTTGCCGTAGAGCCAGATAACACGTCTTTTACATATTGGATGACCATGTTGATGTCGTTTGGATGGATGGAATTCATGGGAGTTTTATATTCCATTATCCCTTCCGGTGGAAAATACAATCCTTCTGCGTCATTAAGACCGAACAAATGCCCTAATTCGTGCATGACAGCATCAAGGGAATTACCTATATCTCCTAATGAAACATGATAGTTCATGCTAATATGTTTTTGATAGGCTGTGTACCCTCCATGAAATTTATCACCTTCAACGGTTCTTGAATGATTTCCATATATTCCTGAATACGAATTACCAATGGGATCTGCCCATGCGTTTCCCACAGCAAACCGTCCCGCAATTTTCTGTTCATTCGCTTTGTATTCAGCTTGCTTTATCTTCCCATTTCCTCTTACAACACCCGGTATGTTCGTCACAAGCTCCGAATCAACTGTAGGAGGAGGTATAATGTTGATTTGAAATGAAACGGTATACCCCTCCACATTTGCAGTTTGCTTATTCCATTCATTTGCAGCATTGAGAACCTGATTATACGATTGTTCAGAATTAGTATGAACATTGGCTACTATTATTATAGTTTTATCATCATAATTGATTTTAATTCCAAAATCCTCACCTCCAATATCAATAAATCTTATAGGGTTATTGGCAGTAAAAGCGTATGGGCTCAAATCTGGATATTTTGCTTGTAAAGGATCTATGCTGAACCACCGCCCAATCCTGCTATCGTAAATTCGCTCGCCAAAATCGTAAGCGCTCCCTTTCCCATAAATCTCGTCATCCTTCTCCTGCCCGTTGAACCCGTAGCGGTAATCCTTACCGCTACTGCTCCTTTCTGCGATCGGATAACCGAACGGGTAGTAATCGGTGTGGGAGAGGTAAACGGCTTCGTAGCTGATGTAGTTGGCGGAGTAGGCGGCGACGCTCTTCAGGTCGGGCAAAGTGACGGTGACGTTGCCCAGATGGTCTGCCAGCTCGTCTTGCCGGCGGCCGATCGGACGGGTGAAGACGCTGTCGCCGGGCAACGCGGTGACAGCGTCGTCCATCCGGTAAACCCCCAACCTGCCGCTGCCGTAAATGTAAAGATCTTCCACCTTGAAGAGGTTGTTTTTCAGGGTGTAGGTTGCCATCACGTTGCCGGTGGCGTCGTGGATGTAATACGTTGAACCCAAAGCCGTCCGCTTTACTTGACGCTGGCCCGTGGGGGAATAGTCGAAGTGCAGCTCGCCGGGCAGCCCGCTGATGCTGCTGACCTTATCCGCCAGGGTCCAACTGATTTTCGTGAACCCTCCAGGGTTCTCATCCATGTGGAGATTTCCATCCGAATCGTAGGTGTACTGCGAGACGGGAATGCTTGACCCGCCAACAACGCCCAGACGGTTTCTGTTAAGCTCGTAATCGCATAGGAAGTCGTGCATGGTATTTTCGTTGGTGTCGTTGCGCCGCAAAGATAACATATTTCCGTTGGCACAACCCGACCTTATTTGTTTTGCCAGCCATTTCGCCTCATATCATCAATCCCCTTACCAGGATACCAGTCATAAAAAGAACTCGTGTTTTGACTTATGAAAATAAAGATCAAGACGATAACAATTATGATGAAAAACAGGAACAATCGACCTTGTATAGTACTTAAATCTATTTCCGTTTGCTCTAATATGCTCTTTTTCTTCTTTTTTATTTTTCTTTTCATGGTCATCAATATTCTGTCGGAACAATCTCATCCATTTGAAATTTCTTCTCCTCCGGCTGTGTAGAATAGTTGCCTTCATTTTCTTTTATGAATGATTCTAAAACAGCCTGAGGAGACGGCCCTAAAATTTCCCTCG
>JAITVO010000006.1 GCA_031285765.1 Cytophagaceae bacterium
AAAATAGCGACAGGATGTTTTATTTACACCCGCCATCTCATCGCTTTCGCGGATATTCTACCGTTCCTTTTGACAATGGGGCATGCCCCATTGCTGCTGATGCCGCATCTCTATTAACAAGGGGATTAATCTCCTTGTCAGGATGAACGGTTGAGCAGGTGTAAATGTGCGTTTCAATACTATTTTCCGAAGAAGTCTATTACTCACATGAATTTAAAAGCGATTCATGAACTGTTGCCTTCGCGTATCTTTATTCGCGCCAACCGCTCGTATATTGTGAACAAAGACCAAATCAACTCCTTTAATAGTAACGATGTTTTCATAGGCAACTACGAAATAGGTATCAGTAACTCCTACCGCGATGCGTTTCTGAGAGAATTAAAACATTAAAAGTGTCCCATAGGAGTATAAAGCAATTCGGATATGAAAGAAGAAAAACCATTCGGAAGGCTTCATGGAATAAATATCCCGGGCGCAGACAATGTCGAACTCGCGACAGAGGGGGCGGATTTTTAAAGTTTAGCCTTGAAAAAAGCTAAATCTTCGTAGCCACACGGCGAGCTGGTCGCTGAGCATGTCGAGGCGAAGCGTTGCCTGCGGCAGTACTTTACCGACCTCTCCCCCAGCTCCTTCTCCACAAGAGAGGGGGAGTTACTCTTGCAGGCAGGTGTAAGCTTTGTGCTGTTTTCCGCAGGCAACGCTTCGCTCGCCATGCAGTTATGAAAATCCAGTCCTCGCAGAACTGCGAAAGCATTGCCGCCAATTACGTTTATTCGTCAAACATTCCCTGTTTTCACGCTTCCACAGGTGTGAATTTTAGCCCTTTGGGATTTATTGCCATGATTTTATCCTCAATGGATTTGTGTGCCAAATGCGTGGGGTAGTCCTCTTTCATTCGGAAAAAACAGCCTCTCCGTCAACGGCACTTTTGAGAGTTTTTCGTCAGTGTTGATAGCATGGAAACAGATTCAATAACCCCAAAATTTAATTTCAACACATTTGGTTTTCAGGTAGAAAATGCAAACACAATCAAAATTGATGAAGTAAGTTTTGAGCTGTTGCAGGAAGAATAGAAAAAATATTTGAACACAGAACAAAACGGCAAATCAGAAATATGGTTTGCCGTTTTGTTTTCATGTCCGCAACCATCAATCTGTTTTTTGGTGCGTTTTTACACCAAAGTATATCTATCAGCACGGATATGGACACACTGGCATATATCGCCAGCGTAGAAAGATGGTCGGGCATTCCGAGAAATAAGATTTTAACCGATGATGCCAACTTCATTATGATTGTTGCCTCAATGTCATTTGTCTAAAATGGCGTAAACGCTGATATTAACAAAGTCAAAGCAGGCTTTGCTCTGCAAACCAAAAGCAAAGCACAATGAAAACAGTAATCCCCATCACAGCCCTTGCGCTACTGCGTTACGCCTGCGGCACAACACAATATATACCGGTTGAAATTACTTGTAATATATTTGCGATATAAACTGACATTGTTGCAACGGGGCTATGGATATGCTCAATCGATAGTCCCGTTTCGATTGAGCATTATACAACTTTATAAGAATCGGGCATACCCATCCTTGTGAACTGATTCAATAACATGCATTTCAATTTGACTTCCGTAGATTGACTTTCTATTTTACGAGCTTTTAGTTCACCTCCAAAAATTGTTTTATATCTGAACATAACCACTTCATTTAAACTTCTTTGATGGTATCCCTCTTTTTCTTTCCATGACTTCGATCCCGCTTTGTGTATATATTCTATTGCTTCATTGCGCTGCTTGAGATGTTCGGGAACCGGTTTCTTCTTTTTGGGTAATGTGACAACTGCATTCTTTGGCGGAGGAATCACCTGCCGAACTTTGTGGACCAAAACCTCTCGAAAACCAAATTTATCGTATGCACCATCCCCCTTGAAACTCTCCAAATTTCCTGTTTTACTCTTGAGCATGCCAGCTCCTACTGAAGCATCGTCTTGGTCATTACCGGTCAATTCTACCGATAGAATCTCTTGGGTAACTAAATCAATACAAACATGTAGCTTGCGCCATGTACGGTGTTTGCTCCATCCATGTTTGCGAACTTTCCATTCCCCTTCCCCATAGACTTTTAAGCCGGTAGAATCAATGCCGACAACCAAATTCTCACCCTTGTCCAACCTGTTGCTTATTTCTACGGACAAACCTCCATTAGGGCGGCACAGCGTACTGTAATCCGGTATCGGATAATCCGATTTACCCATCAGCGAGAATAAACTCTTCAAAAAACCTGCGCCTTGGCGGTAAGCTAATTTGTAATTGCTCTTCACTAACAGACAGCATTGGATGATGCTGTCGGGATAGGTTTCTTACCCCACTTCTTTCTTTTTGTTTATAAGCAACTTCCATTCTGATAGAACCGCCGAGTCTATAAACAGGGTTAAACTCCCCCGTTTGCATAAATTACTGTTATACTCTTTCCAATTACGAACTTTATACTTACTTTTGACCGGGTTTATTGATGAAGTACTCATGGTCTAATCTTTGGTTTTGCTACGGCGTGTTAGCATAATCTTAACTCGTCATATATG
>JAITVO010000141.1 GCA_031285765.1 Cytophagaceae bacterium
TACTATAAAAATAACCGACAATTAAGTATGAGCAAACGAATTAAAATATCTGACTTCACACAGGACAACCGTAACTTCAACAAACATACCTCCGAAGGCATGGAACTGTTGAAAAAGTCCATTGAAACGGTTGGAGTGATTGAAAGTTTTACAGTTTCTGATGATGATAAAATAATTTCGGGTAATGCGCGTCAGGAAAAGATGTGTGAAGTATTAGGAAATGTAGAGCCTATTGTTGTGGAAACAGACGGCAAGCGCCCTGTTGTACTCAAACGCACCGATATTCAAAGTGGCACGAAGCAGTTTCACGAGGCAGCGATTTTGGCCAATACTACGGCAAAGAAAAATATTGTTCTCGATTTTGATATGATTCAGGAAGTGGCTGTTGATGAATTTGATATTGACGTTGCAGATTTTGGGGTCGAACTCATGGAATTAGATTATTCTGAAATTGACAGCCTTAGTGAAAATTCATTGAGAGACCAAATCAATTCATCAGGACAAATTCAAATAACATTCCTGTTTGAAAAAGAACACAAAGAAACCATAGACGGGTATATGGAACGCTTCGGGAAGCAGACGTTACAGTGTGAAATCTTAAAAATCATGCAAAATGCCTGAATGTGGAAGCCAGATACTGATATGCGATATTCCTGTAAGATTTGACACATACAGGGGATGTTCTCACGGCTGTGCCTATTGCTTTGTGATGCGGAAAACGGATATTTCTGACATATCAAAAGGCGAAGGTACAGAGGCGCTCAGAAACTTCATTAACGGCAAAAGGAATGCGGAGTGTGCATGGTGCGATTGGGATATTCCGCTGCACTGGGGAGGAATGTCCGACCCTTTTCAGCCCATTGAACAGAAATACCGGAAAAGCCTTGAGGCGTTAAACGTTTTTGCCGAAACGCAGTATCCGTTTGTTGTAAGCACCAAAAACAAGTTGATTGCAACAGGCGAATACTTTGAACTGATAAAAAAATGCAACTGTGTTGTTCAGTTTTCGGCGGTATGCAGCGAATACGACAAAATCGAAAAAGGCGCATCCACATTTGCGGAGCGGCTTGAGGCCGCGAAAAAAATATCACCACACAGGCGCGTCATTATCCGCGTACAGCCATACATGCCGGGAGTGTTCAGGGATGTACTCAAAAGCATTGATTATTTACATGAAGCAGGCGTGTATGGCGTGGTTCTCGAGGGTATGAAGTATTTTCAAAAGAAAGAACAGACGGTAAAACTTGGAAACGACTACGTATATCCGTCAGACCTGCTCAAAAAACATTTCGAGATATTCAGGGAAAAACTTCATTCAAAGGGAATGAAGTTTTACAGCGGCGAGAACCGCCTCCGCTCAATGGGTGATGATTTATGCTGCTGTGGAATAGACGGGCTTGGCTGGAAAGCGAATACCGCAAACCTGAATCATTACCTGTTCGACAGGCAGAATTATCGGTTTACGGATTCGATGCGTACAGCCTGCGGCAATCATTGTTTTTCTTCCATCAATCAGGATTCAAAGGCAAAGAAGATACTTAACGAAAATACGTTTGAGAAAATCATGAACCTGTATGCAACGTCGGGTAAGTTTTTAAAAGTGTTGCTTCCGAAAAACATAAACAGAAAATAAAGATAATAACTTTGCCGCAAATCTAATTTTTGCGGTATGAAACCAGTAACAATGACATACATAGAAGTTTTAGAAAAAATGATTGAACGCAAACAGGTAGAAATTAAGACTACTTCGTGTGAAATAACAACATTGCCCGATAACTTTAACAAAAGGAAGTTTATAGAGTTAGGTGCAGAATTAAAGACTCTTGAAACATGCCTTGACCTCGCTAAAGTAATGTTTGAAGAAAAAACCGAATGAAGGACGCGCTTACATATTCAAAGATAGAGATAGAAATCGCCGACTATATTCTTGCAAATCCAAGCGAAAAATTTGCGAAAACGGTGCGAAAATTTGCGAAAATCTGCGAAAGACCAGAGGCAACAGTAAAGCGATACTATTACAACGCAAAAAGACTTGCAAAGGAGCGCATTCAGAGGCAAGAAGAAACCAAAGACAAGGTATTAACAAGTGCAGCAAAAACGTCTGCCGAAAATGCACTGAAATCGCGTGAATTTTATCTGTGGGAACTTGAAAAGGATTTTGTGCGTCTGGGCGAAATAAAGTCAGGGGACGTGTTTAAAGATGTGGACAAAAAAACGGGAAAAATTATCGGTTTCAGGCAGGCGGGATATAATGATGAGATACAGGCCAAGCGCAGCCGGGTAGCCATAGCGCAACGGGTGGCGGAACTGAACGGTTGGGACGCACCGACAAAAAACGAAGTAACCGGTAGAGGCGGCAAAGATTTGTTTACCAACTTGACCGATGATGAATTGGATATGCGTATTGTAGAACTTGAAAGGAAATTGGGCAAATGACAAGGGCGGAAAAGAAAGAATATTTCAATGCGTTACAGGAACGCTTGGTTCGAGAAAGCCGGACGGACTTGCTGCGTTTTACCATTTCCACAATGCCCACTTTTCGACCGGCAGACTTTCACAAAAGATATTATTCAAAATTGACCGATTTTGCACAGGGTAAAATCAAAAAAATAATGGTATTCATGCCGCCCCAACACGGTAAAAGTGAGGGTTCGACACGCCGTTTACCAGCGTTTATTTTGGGTAAAAAACCCGATACAAAGGTTGCTATTGTTTCGTATAATGCACCCAAGGCACGCAAGTTTAACCGCGAAATTCAACGTATTATCGACACGGAAGAATACCATGCCATATTTCCCAATACAGGCTTAAATGCAAGCAATATCATTACCGTTGCCGGTCAATGGTTACGCAATGCTGATGAATGTGAGATAGTCGGATATAGGGGTGGCTTTAAAACTGTGGGTGTCGGCGGTGCATTAACCGGTGAGCCGGTCGATGTGTTGATAATGGACGACATTTACAAGGATGCTAAAACAGCATGGTCGCCCGTTGTGCGTGAAGCTGTATCCGACTGGTACGATACAGTTGCCGAAACACGCTTGCACAATAATAGCCAACAACTAATTGTATTTACTCGTTGGCATGAAGATGACTTGTCGGGTACATTATTACGGCAACAAGGCATTTACGATGCAACCGAAAACCCAAATGGTTGGGTGGTTGTTGTATATCGTGCAATCA
>JAITVO010000215.1 GCA_031285765.1 Cytophagaceae bacterium
TCCTCCTGTTTGTCCCGCACATACCTGTCCATATTCCGGAACTTATCCCTTGCCTCATCCTTGCGGTCGTATAAGTCCCTTGTTTTATTATAAACCTCATGCCGTTCATATTCCTGCTCCTGAATGATTTCTTTCAGATCTTCATTCTTATCGACTAACTCCCTGTAATATTGTTGTGTGGAAATGTGTCTTGCCTCTGAACCCTCTTTTCCTCGTACCAAACCGAACTTGCTCATCGCCCGTGCGTATGTATCTTGCATGTGTTTGAATCTTTCCTTCGACATAATATCATCGGCACACAGGCGGGGTGCATTGACATTTTTCTTTCTGTATTTCTTCCCCGCTTTTTGTGCTTCTTGTCTGGCTTTTCTTCTTTCACCGGTTACGATAGGTACTACCGTTGCGTGGAAATGCTCATTTACTAAAGGGAACCTCTAAAAACTTCAATTTCTTCGTTATGCTTCGGACGATAAAATGCTCATTTACTTTCATGTAAACTGCGCTTTTATCGCCTCGCAAGCCTCAAACTTTGAGTTTTTAGAGGTTCCCTTTAGTAAAATCCGCTTTTATCTCAGTCGCAAGCCTCGAAAAATCTATTTTTTAGAAATTCTTATTATTTGCACATCCTTTATGTCATCTGCATGCGCCGTTTCACACAATCAGCATCGCGTCCCCGTAAGTTCCAAAACGATACTTCTCCTTAATAGCAAGTTTATAGGCTTTCATCACAAGGTCGTAACCGCCGAAAGCGCAGGTCATCATCAGCAATGTGGATAGCGGCAACTGAAAGTTTGAAATCATGCAGTTTGCCACGCTGAAGTCGTAGGGCGGAAAAATAAACTTGTTTGTCCATCCTTCAAAGGGCTTCACCTGTCCCTGCGTGCTTACCGAGCTTTCGATGGTACGCATTACGGTGGTGCCTACCGCACAGATTTTCTTTTTCTTCTCTTTTGCATTGTTGATGATATTGCACGCGGGCTCGGTAATAAAAATCTGTTCCGAATCCATTTTGTGCTTTGTAAGGTCTTCAACATCAATCATGCGGAAGCTGCCCAAACCGATGTGCAGCGTAACGTAGGCAAACTTAATCCCTTTAATTTCCATACGTTTCATCAGCTCGCGGCTAAAATGCAGTCCCGATGTGGGAGCTGCCACAGCGCCTTCGTGCTTGGCATAAATGGTTTGATATCTCTCGGCGTCTTCGGGCTCAATGGGGCGCTTAATAAAACGCGGCAACGGCGTTTCGCCAAGGTCGTTAAGCAGTTTTTTAAACTGTTCGTGCGAGCCGTCGTACAGAAAACGCAAGGTGCGACCACGCGAAGTGGTGTTGTCGATAACTTCGGCTACAAGCGAATCGTTTTCGCCAAAGTAGAGCTTGTTGCCAATGCGTATTTTGCGTGCAGGATCAACCAGCACGTCCCACAAACGCTGTTCCTGATTGAGCTCGCGTAGCAGGAACACTTCAATTTCGGCACCCGTTTTCTCCTTGTTTCCATACAGTCGTGCGGGAAATACTTTGGTGTTGTTGAACACAAACACATCGTCGCTCTTAAAGTATGTGAGTATGTCTTTAAATTCTTTGTGTTCCATTTTCCCATTCGTACGATTTACGACCATCAACCGCGATTCGTCGCGATTTGGCGTGGGATGAAGAGCTAAAAGCTCATCGGGTAATTTGTATTTAAACTTTGATAGTTTCATGGAAATATATTATTTCGTTATTTTGTTAGGATTAGGAAGAAAAGAAGCCTCCCCTCCTGCCCTTCTTTTGTGGGGCAGGGGGATTTTTATTCTGTTATAGTTTTCAAACAATTCTCAAATGTTTCCATCGTCAGTGCATTCTCTAACAAATAAGAGCCTGTTTTTGTTCGCTTCAATGCCGACAAATGCGCACCTGTATTCAGTGCTTTGCCTAAATCGTTGGCAAAGGAGCGAATATATGTTCCCTTGCTGCAATTGATGCGTACCTGCGCAACAGGCGGCGTATAACCAATAAGTCCCAACTCGTTAAAAGTTACTTTGCGAGGCTGCAACGCTACTTCTTCGCCCTTGCGGGCATGTTGATACGCACGTTTTCCGTTAATACGAATGGCTGAAAACATGGGTGGCAACTGCATCTGCACTCCTGCAAATCCGACCAAAGCGTTTTGTATTTCACTTTCGCGGATGTGCGCGTAATCGAATCTCTCGTTGATCTCAGTTTCAAGGTCGAATGACGGCGTTGTGCCTCCCAGCGTAATGTCGGCAATGTATTCTTTGTCCATTCCCATCAGCAGGTCAATCTTTTTGGTCATTTTGCCTGTGCATATAATCATCAGTCCCGTAGCCAGCGGGTCGAGCGTACCTGCATGCCCTACTTTTATCTTTTTCAATCCCAAATAGTGCCGCAACAGGATGCGTATTTTATTCACAATGTCGAACGACGACCATGTGTATGGCTTATCAAGCAATAAGAAACGTCCTTCCGTAAAATCTTCGACTTTACAGGCGCCGGTAACCTTGTATGCTAAAAAATCTTCTGTCATTAATTCATCGTTTTTTTAACGCGATAACACTGATTTTTGCGGATGCTCATATAAATAATGTTACGCACTTCAAACTTATTATACAACGCCTGACGGCGTTATTGAATACAACTTGTGTAACATTTAGTTAATAATACAAACCTCAACCTATTATCTCAACTGCGAAAATCCGTGTTATCCGCGTTCCCAATATGTTTTTTTATCCGCGTTAAAATATCCACCCCAACGTAAAAAATGTTCTGTTGTTACGAATATGTGCGCCATCTCTGTTTTTATTGATGGTGAATCGGGTTAATGCCTGACGCGCATTGATCCCGAATTTCAAATTCGCAACTCTCACGTCAAATCCCCAATTTATTCCTGCTTCATAACTATTGTAATGACTAAAGAAACCACTGTTGCTGCCCTCTTGCCAGCCGTTGAACATATAACTGTAATAACCGCCCAAATACACATCGAAACCACCACCGCCAATTACCGACGGTGGGGTTTGCACAACCATATTTAAGGGAACGGTAATGTTGTTGGTACTTATTTTCCCATCTGGATGTTTGGCGTTTATCCGTTCGTAATACACTTCGGGGCGGATGGCAAATATTCCCATATTGAACTGCGAAGTTATTCCCGCGTGAAACGATGGCGCCGGTTTTCCGTTGACAGCGCCCGCCGTGTAATATTGATAGTTTGAGCCGTAGCCTGCCATTACGCCTATCTCAAACTTTTTTGACGCCGCTCGGTGCTTCGATGCAAATTTGCCCGATGCAATCGTTCCGTTCTGCACCGAAAAATAAGCGACTATGTTTGCCAAATGTGTGGTAATCATTTCCATTCCTTCGTAATCAATCAGGTTAGCGTCGTCTTCGGGCTTGTGGTAGGGCGATTTGGTGCCTGTGGTAACCGCCAGCGTAGGAATCCCACTTATGGCGAACGCTTCGGTATCGGTTGCGGTAAATATGCTGTTCTCAAATTTTTGCGTTGTAACGTTCAGACCCTGCGGCACGAACTCGCTTTTGAGCAGAGCCTCTTTGCCGTTAAGCAGTGTTCCCACACCTTGATACTCTACATTACCGCTTGTTTTGTACCAGCCAACCATATCGACGCTTAACATCAACTTGATGCTACCTGTGGGGAAAAGAGCGTTCTTCATAAACGCTCCTGAACCGACCAGCCCAATCTCTTCGGCATCAAATGCCACCAGAATAATGGAGCGTCCCAACTGTTTCGCTTTAAGCAAACGCGCCATTTCGGTAATTGCCGCCACGCCTGAAGCGTTGTCATCCGCTCCGTTGTACACCGTTTCGTCGCTGCTTCCCAAATGGTCGTAGTGTGCGCCCACAACAATATATTCGTCTTTAAGTGCAGGGGTGCTACCCTCAATAATCCCTACAATATTTTTGTAGTTGTCAAAAGTGTGAATGTACGAGTCGCCATTGTAGGGAGTTACGCCAATTTCGCGCCACTGCTGTAGAATGTACAACGCAGCTTTTGCGGCATCATCTGAGCCTGCATAGCGTCCACGCAGCGAATCGTTAGCCAGTGTATAAACGTGTTTCTCAAGCCGCACCCTAAGTTGCGATTGCGCATTGATACCAATGCACGTCAGCATCACTAAAGCGGTAATAATACAGTTATATTTCATTATTTTACTTTTATAAAAAAACTCAGCGCATTCTCCAATATTGAATGTGATGACAGATAGCGCAGAAACGTGAAATTTGAATCATCTGTGAAAATCGGTGTTTCCTGCGTTGTCGCGTTCAATCTGGAATTTACAGCACACTTCCTGCAATCGCCAACACACCCACCAACGCGCAGTAAACGGCAAAATAGATAAGTTTACCTTCTCTCACTAATTTTACCATCCATTTGCAGGAGAGCAAACCTACTGCGAAAGCGGCTATAAATCCTACAACGATGGGTAGTACGCTTGTTGTGCCCGCAGCGGCAGCTTCGCTGACCGGTGCGGATTTCATTATATCCAGCAGGTTTTCGCCAATAATGGGTGTTAAAACCATCAGAAACGAAAAACGAGCTACTTCGCCCTTTTTGTTTCCCAGTAAAATTCCTGTTGCAATGGTTGTGCCTGACCGCGACAGCCCGGGCATAATGGCGATGGTTTGTGCCACACCAATAATCAACGCATCAAGGAAACCGATTTTGCGGGCGTTTGACTTTCTGAAATAGGCAAATGTGAGCAACAGCGCGGTGAGGAGCAGCATACAGCCAACAATCAGCATAATGTTGGGTGACTGGAATATGGCTTCGACCGAGTCTTTAACTGTAAACCCTACAATGGCAATGGGAAGCATCGAAATAATTATCATTGCGATATATTTCGTTTCGTCGTTCCACTTGAACTTGAACAGTCCCGCAAAAAGGGCGGCGATGTCTTTTCTGAAAACAATCAGTGTGCTTAAAACCGTTGCGCCATGTACGGCAACGGTAAAGCCAAGCGAGTCGGTGGCTTCAACATTTAACAGATGTTTACCGATTTCGAGATGACCGCTGCTGCTAACAGGCAAAAACTCGGTTAATCCCTGTACAATTCCTAAAATAAGTGCTTCGAACCAAGTCATTCCTGTTCTTTTTCAATATTGTTTTGGTCACTTTTGGGTTTCTTCATAATGGCGTAAACTCCAAACGCAAAGCCTGCCAGCACAACCATCGGCGCAAGCCTTATCCTGCGGAATCCGTAAAGGGTGTCTTCGTTAAAAATAAGCGGGTCGTCACTGCTGCCGCCCGTCATCAGCAAAAAGCCGATGATCACAATTACTACGGCAATTATCAGCAGCAAATAATTTTCTTTATCGAGCGCAAGCCCGAACTTTTTTTGTTCTTCTTTTTTCGACATATTTAATAGTATAATTGGTCGGTTTTTAATCGTAAATATTTATTAACAGCAAAATAAGTGGATATAAACGTTATCAGTACGCCTGTTGCAATTACGGAAACAAACAGGACGCCGATATGGTAAACGTCGGTGAAGCCGATGATGCCATCTAACCAATCGTTGAGAAAATAAACGAGCGTGGAGAGAAGCACGATTGCCAGTGTTGCGCCTGCCAGTCCGTGCAGCACACTGTTGAGCAAAAACGGTCGTCGAATAAATCCGCGAGTAGCACCGACCAACTGCATGGTGCGGATAATGAACCGCTTGGCGTAAACCGACAGCCGAATGGTATTGTTAATTAGTGCTATTGCAATGATGAGCAGCAACAGACTGAACATTGCCAGTATAAAGGCGATGTTTCGGATGTTTTCGTTTACGGCGTGTATCAGGTCTTTTTGATAATAAAACTCCTTTACCTGCGGATAGTTCAACACTTCGACTTCAATTTTTGGCATACTGTCGGGGTTTGCCCACTGCGCCATCATTTTAACTTCGATGGACGACGAGAGTGGGTTGTAGCCTACAAATTCCACAAACTCTTCGCCCAGTTCCTCTTTCAGGCGTTCGGCAGCCAGCTCCTTATCCACATAGTCGGCAGTGCGGACGTAAGGCATAGCGCCCAGAATTTTTTGCAACCGTTTTACTTCGGCATCACGCGCATCATCTTTTATAAGGATGGTGAAGCCCAAATTCTCTTTTACATATACCGACAATCGATTGGCATTCAGCAGCAAAAAACCGATAATTCCAAGAAGAAACAGCACTAATGAAATACTGATTATTGTAGTAGCATAAGAACTCCGAAGCTTTCGCTTCGCTGTGGTATTACTCATAAAATATTATCTAATAAACAGATGACGTAAGAACACACTTCACGCAAATTAACCGCAAAAGTAATGTAAATGTTGGCGATTTGTATCAGGTTGGTGAGTTAAAGTATCTTAAAATATTAAATGTTGGGGGATGATCTGGGTGAATATTCAATAAATAACTCATGTTACGCACCCACATCATATACACATAATACATATTAGCTTTGTGGCATGAAAAAAGAAATGGACATCTATACAGATTATTTGTTAAGCAGTTTTGGACAGGTCGCCTCCACCGGGTTGTCTACGTTGTTAGAGGGGAGCATTTCGCATGATAAAATCACCCGCATGCTCTCGCAAGGGGGATATGGCTCCAAAGATTTGTGACACGAGGTCAAATCACTTGTTCGAGAACATGAGAGCCCGGATGCCTGCCTGATTTTTGACGATACGATCGTGAGTAAACCCTATACGGACGAAACCGAACTGATCTGTTGGCATTGGGATCACAGTAAAGGACGCAATGAAAAGGGGATCAATCTGCTGACGGCCTTTTATCACACCCAAAGTTCAGAATCGTCTGAGGCGTTGCGTATTCCTG
>JAITVO010000233.1 GCA_031285765.1 Cytophagaceae bacterium
AACAGAATTGATTTGCGAATAAAAGCAACAAGGGGATTAATCCCCTTGTCAATAAATAAAACTGAACAGTTAAAACTCGAATCCTCTGTTATTTGCAAACCATTTTTGTTTGAGTATAATTGTGCACTATATTTAATAATAACGAAACAAATGTTCTGATTAAACCTCATTTTGGCAACAGAACAACATCAGCAGTCATCCACATTTTATTTCTTGCGCATGTAGAAACGTACTGAACAGTGGTCGCTACGGGATATATGCCTGCAAATACCATACAAAACTGCCATACTATCAACAAGGTTTATGTGTCGCGTATTCATGTCATTCCATATAAAACTGTGATTAGCCATTTGAGTTGTCATAAATGTATATTGTACCACAAAATTCACTGATAAAGACACAAAGTTCACAAGTGATTTTGTGTACTTTGTGTAAACCGGTGTGCGTTTTTGTGTTTTTTTCAGTAACAATGGGTGTTGTACTAAGATGTCTATTGGTTAAACATCAATTATATCATCGTAAACCGTAGCAATAATAACATTTGTCGAAATTAATTTTAACTCCCGCTTGCTTTTTCTTTCCTTATAAATTATTTTTGTCGGCTGCTGGCAGGATGGTTCGCAAACAAACTCAGTGTTTTTTTATATAAATACAATTCAAAACACAACGATATGATACTTGACGATATTTTAGGAATTATTCCGGCACGATACGCTTCGACGCGTTTCCCCGGAAAGCCGCTGGCTGACATCGGCGGCAAGCCAATGATACAAAGAGTGTACGAGCAGTCGCGCAAAGCGTTGAAATATGTTTATGTTGCTACCGACGACATACGGATTGAAAACGCAGTGCTGGCTTTTGGCGGAAATGTGGTGATGACTTCGCCCGACAATAAAAGCGGTACCGACCGTTGTGCCGAAGCATTGAATATTATTGAACAGGCAACTGGCAAAAGTTTTGAAGCCGTGATAAATATACAGGGCGACGAGCCGTTTATTGAACCTCATTTGCTCGAAATGCTGTCGGTGAGTTTTATGAGTTCGTTTACCGAGATTGCTACGCTGGTGAAACCGCTTACAAAAACCGAAGATTTGTTCGACGCCAACAAGCCGAAGGTAGTTGTAAATATTAAATACGAAGCGCTTTATTTCTCGCGGTCGCCAATTCCCTATTTGCGAAATGTGGCGAAAGAAGATTGGGTGAAAAACCACAAATACTATGCTCATATAGGCTTGTACGGCTATCGGAGCGATATATTGCGCGAGATAACGATGCTCAAACCGTCGTCGCTCGAACTTGCCGAATCGCTCGAACAGCTTCGATGGCTCGAAAACGGTTACACAATCAGCGTCCGCGAAACCGAACACGAAAGCATCGCAATTGATACACCCGACGATTTGAAAAAAACAAGACAATGGTTAATGTGCCATTAATTCATTAATCATTAACCATTAATTTATGAATTTACTTGAACACGACCCTTGGCTAAAGCCATTTGCACAGCAGATTGATGCACGGCGGAATAAATTCCGTACAACATTGGATAATATTACTTCGGCGCACGGTTCGCTCGAACAGTTTGCAAACAATCATCACTTTTTTGGACTTCACAGTAACGGGCAGGGATGGATTTTTAGAGAGTGGGCGCCCAATGCACACGAGTTGTACATTGTTGGCGTATTTTCAGGCTGGAAACCGATAGAGCAGTATCGCCTTCAGCAACGGGCAAATGGTGTATGGGTAATTCAATTGCCTGCAAATACTCTTAAACACGGCGATTTGTACAAACTGTGGATGGTTTGGACAGACGGCGCAGGTATGCGTATCCCTGCTTATGCCACGCGAACGGTGCAGGACGACGATACAAAAATTTTCAGTGCTCAAGTGTGGGATGCTGAGCCTTTTATGTGGAATGACGGTGAATTTAAAGCGCCCGCTGCCATGCCGCTAATTTACGAAGCGCACGTCGGCATGGCACAGGAAGAAGAGAAAGTAGGCTCGTTCAACGAATTTACCGAGCGGATACTGCCCCGCGTAAAACAGGCAGGCTACAACGTTTTACAGCTCATGGCAATTCAGGAACATCCATATTATGGCAGTTTCGGCTATCATGTTTCCAATTTTTTTGCGGTAAGCAGCCGCTTTGGTACGCCCGAAGAACTGAAACATTTGATTAACGAAGCGCACAGTTTGGGCATTGCCGTTATTATGGACATCGTACACTCGCACTCGGTTAAAAACGAAGAGGAAGGCTTGGGGCATTTCGACGGAACGTACGACCTTTACTTTTACAGTGGCGAAAGAGGTTTTCATCCCGCGTGGGATTCGCGATGTTTCGATTACGGCAAAAACGAAGCGCTTGCCTTTTTGCTCTCGAACTGCCGCTACTGGATTGAGGAGTTTCACTTCGACGGGTTCCGCTTCGACGGTGTTACAAGTATGCTTTACCTCGACCATGGACTGGAACGTGCCTTTACCTCCTACTCCGACTATTTTAGCGGAAATGAGGACGAAAATGCCATCACCTATCTTGCATTAGCCAACAAACTTATTCACGACATTAAGCCCGATGCCATTACTATTGCCGAAGATATGAGCGGATTCCCCGGCACAGCCATTCCGCCCGAAGACGACGGATTGGGGTTCGATTACCGTCTGTCGATGGGCGTTCCCGACTTGTGGATAAAAATCATTAAAGAGAAGACGGACGAAGAGTGGTCAGTTGGGCACTTGTTCTACGAGCTGTGCCAGCGCCGTCCCGAAGAAAAAATTGTGGCTTACGCCGAATCGCACGACCAGGCATTGGTGGGCGATAAAACAATTATGTTTCGCTTGGCGGATAAGGCGATGTACGATTCGATGGCAAAGGACTGCTCAAGTTTGGTAATTGATCGCGCCATTGCACTCCATAAAATGATACGGCTCATCACCATCACCACAGCCTATTCGGGCTATCTCAACTTTATGGGCAATGAGTTTGGTCATCCCGAATGGATAGATTTTCCGCGCGATGGCAACGGCTGGTCGCACAAATATGCCCGCCGTCAGTGGAGCCTTCAGGATTCAGACTCGCTTAAGTTTGAATGGGCAGGCAACTTCGACCGCCGAATGATTGAATGTGTAAAGGCGCACCGTTTGCTTATGCATCCGCATATTCAACTGCGCCATGCCAACGAAAAGAATCAGGTGCTTGCCTTTGAGCGGGGCGAATTGCTGATGATATTCAACTTCAGCCCTGCTAATTCATACACCGATTACGAAATTGCAGTCGGCACAGGCAAATTCAAGGTGATACTTGATTCCGACAGCACCGAATTTGGCGGCTTCAACCGCGTAGATGCGTCGATGCTCTACTTCTCGCAGCCGTCGTCGCACAACCGCAACAGCCATCATCTGAAACTCTACATCCCCTCGCGCACAGCGATTGTGATGGAGAGGCAGGCGTCGAGAAGTGTGTATGAACTGTGAATAACTCATGTTACGCAGTATAACTTTTGATAGCCTTGAAAAGGCTGTTTTGCGTAACATGAATTAATCAATAGTTTTAAGTATGAATCAAAAATTAATCTACACTAAAAGCAAACCACAAGGAGCACGAAGTTGTTCACAAAGGACACTGTATCTTTGTGATCCTTGTGCGTTCTTTGCGGACTTTGCGGTAAAAGATTGTACCAATTAATTTATGTTGGGTACTTATTTTTTGAAAAGTGCATCATATTTTTGTAGATTTGCACCGGTAAAAAAACAGAAGTAAAACGTAAACTTCGATACATGCACGACAATACGCACGGTTTGTACAAGGTTTACAGTACAATTATTTATAAATTAATATGAGAAAAATATTAGGCATGGGAAATGCCTTAACCGATATTTTGATGCGCTTAGAAAGCGATGCTTTGCTGGAACAACTCGCGTTGCCAAAGGGAAGCATGCAGTTGGTGAACGAAGATGTGGCAAACAAGGTTTTGCAGGCAACCGGTCATCTCGCCCAAACGCTTGTATCGGGAGGCTCGGCGTCGAACACTATTCACGGACTTGCTGCTTTGGGTGTGGGCGCCGGATTTATTGGTAAAGTAGGCAATGATACGTGGGGCGATTTTTTTGGCTCAGATATGAAAAAACGTGGCATCGAAGCTCGCCTTCTTACCGGACAAAGTGGCTCAGGACGTGCCATCGCGTTAATTTCGCCCGATTCGGAACGTACTTTTGCCACTTATCTTGGCGCGGCAGTCGAACTCACAGAAGACGATATTACTCCCGATGTTTTTCGCGGCTATCATTACTTCCACATCGAGGGCTATTTGGTACAAAACCGCACGTTGATTGAAAGCGCTCTGAAAATAGCGCATGATGCAGGACTTATGGTATCGCTCGATATGGCAAGTTTTAATGTAGTGGCTGAAAATCGCGACTTTTTACTCGAAATGACCAGCAAATACGTTGATATTTTGTTTGCCAACGAAGAAGAGGCGAGAGTTTTTACCGCAGGGCTTGACGACCTTGATGCTCTTAACTTTATGTCGGAGCATTGCCCAATAGCCATTCTTAAAAAAGGAAAAGAAGGTTCTCTGATAAAATACAACGACATTGTAATCAAAGTTGACGCAGTTCATACAAACAGTATTGATACTACCGGCGCCGGCGATTTGTACGCTTCTGGTTTTTTGTACGGAATGATTCGTTCCTGCTCATTAACGAAGTGCGGAAAGATAGGTTCATTAACAGCTTCTGCCGTTATTGAGGTTATTGGACCCAAAATCGGCGACGAAAAATGGATGGAAATAAAAGAGAAAATAAGCAACATCTTACGGGATTAAATATACGGCATTGCATTTAAAGCATATTGCAACAAAGACGGGCATTTCTGCTCGTCTTTGTTTATACACAATCACTATTCAAATAAGTTGTAATAACGTTTAATCATTATATACTATCAAACGTCCCATTAGGGACAGAGTGTAGGTAATAAAACAGCAGAAAAATACATCTTCAGAAAATCAACTTGATAGACAACCACTGTTCCATGTTCCGGATGTAATCTAATATACACTCCGTTCGTGGCGCGACAGTGAAAAGAGATACAATTTCAATTTATACTGCCACAGGTTATGGTATTTTTGATTGTAACAGGTGGAATGACACTGATAGTCGTTGTGGAATTGTACCTGATATTCCGTTCCGATAAAAAACACAGAGAGCGCCTCACACAAGATTGAACATTCCGTTCATCCGTTTTGTAACGAAAATGATTAATTGTGTCCCTATGGGCAATACTGTTCAAAAATATTTTGAACAGTATTGTTTTTATTTGGATGCAGTGAGTCATTTTTAATAAAATAAGTATCTTTGCGGGCGAAATAAAAAACATGTTTCAACGGATAATATTCGACAATCGTGAAAAATACTAAATAAATCATCAAGTATAATGAAAAAACTTTTGATATTGGCGCTATTGGTCAGCCCAATGATTTTTACTCGCGGAGCAGCGCAGGTAAGGCTCGACCTGACACTTGAGCAGGCGATTGAACTGGCGCACAAACAGTCGCTCTACAGTTTCAGAGCCAAAAACATGTATCTGGCAAGCTACTGGCAGTTTCGCAGTTTTAAGGCTGAACGTTTGCCCAGCCTCACGCTCAACGCAACGCCCATCAGCTTTTCGAAGACGGTACAGGCTGACTTTACGTCCGAAAATTTTACTGACATCAACCGTTTACTCTCTTCGGGAACGCTCAATATCAGTCAGAACTTTGTGCCGACTGGCGGTGTATTTGAGGTAACATCGAGCCTTCAGCGTATTGACAATTTGAGTAGCGCCAACCCAGATGATAAAATCAGCTACGCCTCCAATCCCATCTCAATAGGATTCCGCCAGTCGCTCAACGGATATAACGAGTTCCGCTGGCAGGCGCGTACCGAGCCGCTGCGGTTCGAAATGGCGAAGAAAACCTATCTGCAAACGCTTCAAACCATCGCAACACAAACCATCACCAACTTCTTCAATACGGTGGACGCCGAAATTGAAAAACAGATTTCGGAAACAAACTACTCCAATGCCGATACGCTTTACCGCATAGGGCGCGGACGCTTCGAGATTGGCACCGTTACGCAGGACGAACTTTTAGACTTGGAACTCGGACTGCTCAACGCCGAAATATCAATGGCAAAAGCCGACATCGCTTTACGCGAAGCCAAAACATCACTCAACTCCTTTCTGGGTTTGCCCGAAGATGTGGTTATCAACTGCATTGTTCCTGCCAATATTCCTCCGTTGAAGATAAAAGTGGACGACGCCCTGAGTCAGGCGCTCGAAAACAATCCTCAAGTGATGGATTACGAACTAAGTTTGTTGAACGCCAAAGAGCGCGTTGCCCAAACGCGGGCAAATACAGGCTTGGACGCCTCTATCCGCGCAAGTTTGGGTTTGAACCGTCAGGACAGAACCTTTCAAGGTGTTTATCAGCCACCTTTTGCCGACGACCAAGTGGTGGGCGTATCGCTTTCGGTACCTATTATGGACTGGGGCTACCGAAAAGGACAAATTCAGATGGCAAAATCGAATCAGGAAGTAACCGAATATCAGATTGCTCAAAACCGCATCGACTTTGAGCAGAACGTTATTAACGAAGTGCTGAAGTTCAACCTGCAGGAAAAGCAGGTAGCCATTGCATCCAAAGCCGACACCATTGCCCAAATGGGATTCGACGTTACCAAACAGCGATTTATGATTGACAAAGTGGACGTCATCCGCCTTAACTCGGCGCGAACATCGCTCGATTCAGCCCGCCGCAATTATTACAACGCCCTGCGGAGTTACTGGGCAAGTTTTTATGCCATCCGCCAACTTACACTGTACGACTTTTTGAACGACAAAACACTGATTGAAGAGTTGGACGAGTTACTGCAGGAAAAATAATTTTGTGATATATGTAATAACCAAAAAACAGCTACCCAATTGCGAGTAGCCGTTTTTTTTTTGACAAGAGAAAATAGCGCCCCTTTTTTTTGAGCAACCGTTTTTTTCTGAACCCTATTGCAGTGTTTTTCTGATCCTGCCTGTAATGCTTCACCACCTTCGCCGTATAATAAACCTCTTCGGAAAATAGCGACAGAATGTTTTATTTACACCAGCCATCTCATCGCTTTCGCGGATATTCTACCATTCCTTTTGACAAGGGGGCATGCCCCCTTGCTTGCTACTGCTGTTAATGTCTAATCCCCCTGTTAATGCCACCACCACTCCACATTGTTCCGTTTTCGCGGATAATTCATATCTTCAAAAAAATATGTCCTGCCGAGTGAAGTCAAAATATGTCTTCTATTTTCCGAATAAATCTATTTTACAATACGAATAAAATACACACCTGCTGGCAAATAATAAATATTAATGGATGTTGGTGTATGCCATACGCCCAAACGGTACGCTTCATGATAAGTAAGTGTTCATATTATTCACATATAAATAACCGTTATATCCCTGTTTTAAGAAAGATAGCATTTTGACATATTATGTACAGTTTTTCCATGCAACAATTTTGTGTTCCGTCAGGAACAGTATGTTGGTAGAATATCGGCATTACACCAAGTTGCTCCGTCCCGTATAGGCTACAGTTTATACATATTTTTTTGACAATACACTCTTCCTGTATATCCGATAACAGTTGCCGGATGCCTGCTAACGAATGCCGGTAGCTCGCTAACGAGTGCCGGTAGCTCGCTAACTAGTGCCGGTAGCTCGCTAACGAGCGCCGGTAGCTCGCTAACGAGTGCCGGTAGCTCGCTCACGAGTGCCGGTAGCTCGCTCAGGAGTGCCGGTAGCTCGCTCACGAGTGCCGGTAGCTCGCTAACGAGTGCCGGTAGCTCGCTAC
>JAITVO010000276.1 GCA_031285765.1 Cytophagaceae bacterium
ACATTTGAAAACGGTGGAGAATTGCAGCCTGACACCCCTTACGGAGTTTATATTGAAGCAGGGTTTGTTGTATCACTTTCGGGCACCCCTCTGGCGGTGCAGGATCATTCTGACTGGACATTTACAACAGCCGCTACCATGCCCCCTCTCGAATGGAGCGGAAGTTTTGCTGCAACGGTAATTGCTTCTGACGAATTAAGTGTGGATGTGGAGTTTGAGGTTGAAGCAGATGAAGCTTTTACTGCTTATTATGCCATAACTGAATCAGCCATAACTTTGTCGCCCGAACAGATACTTGACGGAACTGCCTCGGTGCTTCATAATGAACAGTCGTTTACAGGCAGCGGCAAGCACACTCTTTATGTTGACATCAACACATTAAACAAGAGTACTGTTTATTATATAAATGTAATGGCAAAGAGCAACAGTACAAATTATTCAACCGTTGACAAAGCTACTTTCAGAACGTACATGTCTATCTCATATCAGCCTGTTGATAAAGCGTCAGACGTGAGTACAACCATAGAGCCGGTTATCACATTTTCGGAAATTGCTCGCTACAAAGAAGCGGTAGGGTCATTCCTGCCGATAGACGAAACGAATGTTGTCAATTATGTCAAACTCAGAAAAACGGGTCAAAGTAATGATATTGCATATACGCCAACGGTTAATACAGCAAGCGGTTTTACGACAATTACCATTGACCCTGTTTCGGAACTGGATGGAAATACGGATTATACCATTACTTTAGAAAACGTATGCGATATGCCGGGCAGAACCTATTCAGGAACATCGTCATTTAAAACGGAAGATTTGGTTGCGCCTTTTATTAGCAGTAGCGATCCTGCAAACGGAGCTGTAAATGTAACGGCATACCCTCTAATAGTAACGGTTACATTTAACGAACATATTGAAAATATTGATGGAACACCAATACCCGTAGCGCCAGCAACCGCCGGCATGGTGCAATATTTTCAAAAAATTGAAGGCGATGAGTTGACCGATTTTACCGGTTACTCCGACAGCTATGACGGAAATCTTACGCTTACCATAACTCTTAATGACGAACTTGAATTTGAAGCCGAGTACATTATCGTTTTAAAAAGTTTTCAGGATATAAACGGACATCCGTATGAAGGCGACTCGGTAGGCAGAAGCATCCGTTTTACGGTTAAAGAAAATGACCTTTTAACATGGACAGGCGCAAACGATACTGCATGGAGAAATGTTCTCAATTGGATGGATAAAGATGGTAATGAGGCAGACTATTATCCAAATGGTCATAATGTGTTGATACAGGGTGGAAAAACAAACTATCCCGTAATAGACCAAAATACTTTTGTAGCAGATATAACAATAGAAGCGGGCGCTTCGTTAACGCATACCGGTGGCGACTTTACAGTATCCAGAATGTTCAGGATGAAATCGTCCGGAATGGTTAACGCCTCTTACATAAATACAGGAGGAACATTAATTGTTCCCTCCACAAATGTATATATTGAACAGGTAATGACCAATGCCGCTACGCAATCCTATACTATCTCTTCACCTGTAGCAGGTGCAACCGAAGGAAGTCTTGGAATACCCCGACTGTTAACCTTCGATAATTCGACCGGAGGTTATGCCGAACTTGATGGACCCATGCAGACGGGGATTGGCTATTGGGCACGTGTGGATAAACCGCTGATAATTTTTAGTGGAGCAATTAATAATGAGTCGGAATATAATGTGGCGGTACACCGCAGCCTCCAAGGGTTTGGATGGAATCAGGTTGGAAATCCCTATCCGGCAGCTCTTGACTGGAGTTTGGTAGAGAAGGACAATATTGAAGACGCATTCTGGATGTGGCTGCATGAGCAGGGGCAATATGGTGTTTTAGGCGGAGAAAGTGGTGTTGGGGTGAATCTTAATGGTTCACAGATACCATCCAATCACAGTTTTCTTGTTAAAGTGAAAGACAATGACATAAATGAAGGAAGTATTACATTCGGTAAAAATGCCCTTGTCAGAAATGAAACCACATATTTAAGGAGTGGACAAACCCGACAGCAGTTACCTCACGTAAAAGTTGCAGGTATCAATGGCAAGTACAGCGACGAAGCGGCAATTGTTTTTGCAGAAAATGCAATTGATGGCGTAGATATTTTTGATGCGGAAAAATATTTCTCAACCAGTGCTGATTTAATTGAACTGTACACGTATGCCGCAGAGATGAAATCGGCTATTAACGGTTTGCCCTTTACGGATGAAATGGAGATACCCCTGTGTTTCTCTGTAAAAAAGGCAGGCAATTTTTCAATTAAACTAACAGCCAATCATACCGAAGCACTGAATGTGATATTGATTGACAAACTGAACAGTCAGGAAACGGATATAACAAATGGAGAAATGTATTCATTCAGCGTTGCTGAAACAGGGCAGAATGAATCCAGATTCGCATTGAAATTCAAAGGCGAGAGTGTGAATATTGGTAAACACGATCCCTCAAAATTCAGTGTAAAAGTATTCACAAAAAATAGAACAGTTTGTGTGAACGTTCCTGCAATGAATGAAAACAGAATTGCTTACAGCCTATTCGATATAAATGGACGATTGATAAATGAGGGTTTTTTAATTTCGGAAACCTTAAATAATATTGAAGTTTCAATGTCGGGTATTTATATTTTGGCAATAAAAGGAACAAAGTATTTAAATAATTACAAGGTTGTTGTAAAATAAAATAAGTAAATTTGCCGCCAAGCACATTAAAAGATATGTAACTATGCGAAATAAGAGAAAAACATATAACAAACCTGTCATTGAAGTAATAAAACTGGACACAGCAACCTCACTCATTATGGGGTCAGTAACAGAAGAAAAGCCACCCGGTGACCCATTTGGCGCACCTCCATTGCCAGCAGGAACAAAAAGTGATAACCGCAAAGAACACTCAGACATTGAAAATGTAAATTCTTTCGACGGCAATCCTTTTAAATAACCAGACAAACAATGCCGGAATACGAAAAGATTCCGGCATTGTTGCCGTACTCAAATAAAAATGATTTGCGAATAAAAGCAACAAGGGGATTAATCCCCTTGTCAATAAATAAAACTAAACAGTTAAAACTGGAATCCTCTGTTATTTGCAAACCATTTTTATTTGAGTATAATTGATACAATATTTTACCACAAAGTTCACAAAGAACACACAAGGCTCATAAAGACATAGTGCCCCCTTTGTTAGCCTTGTGGTTTATTTTTAGTGTAAATGAATTTTTGCCCCATACTTTATACTCAATTAAAATTGATTTGCGGATAGAAGCAACAATGGGGCATGCCCCATTGCTGTGCAGGATGGCTGTTGAACCGGGTATAAAACCTCTGTTATTTGCAATTCATTTCCTGTTGAGTATAACTGCAAATATATGGTTTGCTAAACATGAGTTACAAGCTGTTACTGCATCATATCCTTATCCACTCCAAATTTTTCTTCAGCGTGCTCTTTTCCTTTGGGTTCAACGTGTACAATAATGTCGTAGATGTTTTCGATGGAATGTTTCAGGCTGTTTTCCACATCAACGGCAATGTTGTGGGCTTCGTTGAGCGTAATGTCGCCGTCAACTTCAATATCGAGCGCAATCATATACATTGAGCCGATATGACGCGAGCGCACACGGTGCGGATTGCTTGCGCCATCTACCTTTTCTACTGCTTCAAATATTTTATTATAGATGGTTTCGTCTTTAACGCCATCCATTAAATCTACATTCGATTCAAGAAAAATTGAAACCGACGACTTAATAATGAAAAGACTGATAAGCAAGCCTGTAACTACATCAAGAACGGGGAGTTTCAACACAAAAGTAAAGATAAGCCCCACCAGCACGCCTGTCGAAATCAGCACATCGTTGCGCATGTTAATGGCATTGGCGGTAAGCAGCGAACTGTTTACATTTTTCCCCTGACGGTACTGATAAAGCGCCAGCAGCAACTTTCCGGCAATGGAAAAAACAGTAACATAAATGGCAATCATTGCAGGCATCTCTTTCGGCTTGTCCGAAAAAAGCTGCTCGATGGACGAAATAAACATTTGGATACCTGCATAAAATATAATCAGCGAAAGTATTTTAGTGGCTATACTTTCGGCTTTTTCAAAACCGTAGGCATATTTACGTGTAGGAGGTTTATTGATAATACGCGCCGTAAAAATCATCACAATCGAAATAATTACGTCGGTAGCCGAGTCAATGCCATCGCCTGTAACGGCTAAACTTCCTGCAATAAAACCAATAATTATCTTTGAAAGAGATAAAATTGCGTTGCCGATTGTGCTCACCCACGAGGTTTGAATTAATACTTTTTCGCGCGACTTGTTGTTCATAATCAGTAAATATTGATAAACGTACAAAATGTATTTACGGTGCAAAAGTAAGTTATTTTTTCAAATTCTCACTCAAAAACACAAAAGAGGTCTGATTTTTGAGCAGGCGGGCAACATGTTTTTATCCGCAATAAATATTTTTAGAAACACTATCCTTATCCTTATGCTTCTTCTTCCGTTGGTTTTGGTAACGGGACAGGACGAAACCACTATCTACTTTAAAGGGCGTGTGATAAACGGAGATACGCGTGAGCCAATTCCGAATGCAGTTGTGGCAGTTTACAGCAAAACTGCCCTCTATTCAACCAACAGCGAGGGCGCTATTCGTCTTACACTTGACAAAAACGATTCGGTACGCATTGTTGTGCTCGGTTTTTCGTCCGAAACTTACCAAATCAACGCTCTCCGCCCCGACACAACGGGCTTTGTCAATATGCCGGTTTATCCTGTCAGTTACACCATCCGCGAAGTTACCGTAAAAGGCTACAAAGGTTTTTTAGACCCAACCATTTTTCCGCATCGCGAAGACGAATATAAATTAGACATAAACCTTCCGTCCGATATAGGAAGTAATATGAGTAAACTCCCGCCGTCGGAGCGGCTGTTGATGGAAAATCCGTCGGTTATTGAGGCAATATTCACACCTGCTTCGTTTATTTACAGCCGCTTCAGCAAAGAACAGAAATCAATAAGACAGTTGGCTCACGATAAAGCTGTGGAACGAACACTCAATCGGCTCGACGATTTTATCAATGCCGAAACCATTGCGCTTATTTCGGGTTACGAAGGCGAAGAACTTCAAAAGTTTATTATGTATTGCAATGCCAATATCAACATCCGCCATAACGATACGGGCGCTTCGGTTACGCTGCGGATAAAAGAGCTGCTTAAAAAATACAAAGCCATAACCGAAGGAGAAGAGAAATAAATTGTAGCAAATTTTTATTTCGGGTAGCCTTGAAAAGGCTTAATCTTCATAACCGCATGGCGAGTTAAGCGTTGCCTGCGGCTATGGCATCTGTATGTGCTTATTGTACATTAATCACTCATGGGCGCCTCTAAAAACTTCAAATTTTTCGTTATGCTTCGGTCGATAAAATGCTCATTTACGTTTATGTAAACTGCGCTTTTATCGCCTCACAAGCCTCGAACTTGAAGTTTTTAGAGGCGTCCTCATGTTACGCAGCAATTATTTTAACAGCATGATTGTGGTAAAAAAATACTCTTTTGGGTAGCTTGCAATCCCAACAAAACATCGTACCTTTATCCCCTGTTTTTTTTGATAATGCTGCCGCTATGCGATTTCATCCGTTATATATCATCATCTCCACACTGCTGCTTGCCTGCAACAGGGAGCCACTAAAAGAAAATCCATTCAACGGATGGGATAACAGCTCTGTGCGCCATGCCCTCGAAACGCAGACATTCACCATCGAAGAACAAATATACGGCTACGGACAGCTGGGCATCAGTTACAATATAACGGGCAAGTTCGATTCGGCACGAATATACCTCAACCGCGCCCTGAGCCTGACTGGAGGCAGAGAGTATCAGGGCGGACGCCTCATTACCAATCTTGCCAACTCCTACGGATTTGAGGGACGGTACGTGGAAGCGCTCAAATATTACATGGAAGCATTGCAGGTATGCGAGCGTGCCGCAACGTCGAGCTACGACCAGACACTAAAGCAGGTAAACCTTGTCCGCACAATGGCAAACCTTGCCGAAGTGCACTACCTTACAGGCAACCCCAAGCAGGCGCTACATTACGCCATCCGCGCAAGCGAAATAAACAGCACGGCAGGCGTACATTACATTATGCCGCAGTATTTGTACGTTATTGCGTCGGTGCATTTGGGCAATGGCGAGCTGATCGAAGCCGAAAAGTTGATGCGCGAAACATACGCGGTTGCCGACACCATTTGCAAAAGCAATATAAAATGGAGTGGCGACGCCAGCGGCATGTATATGTACGTTGCCTACGGGCTCGAAGGGCTTGCGCGAGTTTCGCTTGCGCGGATGGCTTATGCCGAAGCCTTTGACTACGCTGCACAAGCCCTCTATTGTGCCGAGCTGCATGGCGACCATTCGGTTACTGCCAAAATGCTGGTAACTTTTTCCGACATTCATCTGGCACAGGGCAATTATGCCGAGAGCGGACGGTATGCACAGCAGGCTTTGCACTTATTTCCCGACTATTTGAAGCTGAACCCCAACGCGGCGTTCAACATTGCCACCGCCCGCCTGTTTACAGGCAACACCGGTGAAGCATACCGGCATTTCAGCCTTTACTCGAAGCAAATGAAAGAGAACACCGACAATCGCTTTCGCGAAACAATGGCGGGCATGGAAGCGGTTTACGAAAGTGAGAAAAAGGAGATGCGCATTACCAACCTTGAGCGACGCATTATTCTCGACGTGTTTATTAGCGCTGGCGGAGTACTGCTTGCCGTGCTGGTGTGGATTATTCTGCGTCAAAAGATTAAAAACGAGCGGAAAGAAAAACAGCTTGCCGCCGCCAACGCTGTCCTTGAATGGGAAAAAAAAGAGCGCAAACGCTTTGCGAGCGATCTGCACGACGGCATCAACGGTATGCTTGCCGCGATAAAAATAAAACTTGCCACCGCTGAGCATCTGCACAGCGTGCGCCAACAGTTGGACAACTGCATCGAAACCATACGCCGCATGGCTCGCGGCATGATGCCTGCCTCACTTGAGCGCTACGGCATTAAAGCGGCTCTCGAAGATTACTGCCAATTGTTTCCCAACGTCAATTTTCACTTCTTTGGCAGCGACGTCCGCATCGAGGAGCGTTTAGAACTCACCGTTTACTACTGTGCATACGAGCTGGTAAACAATTCGTACCGACATTCGGGCGCCGAAAACATCCACGTACAGTTAGTGCAGGACGCGGCTTCGGTTTCGCTCACCGTTCAGGACGACGGCTGCGGATTCAATCCCAAAACTGTAGCCAGTGGCGCGGGACTGAAAAATATCAGTAACCGCATTGCAGCCTTTGGCGGCACAATGGATATTGCATCAGCGCATGGAACAGAAGTGTATATTGAGTTGAAAATTAGGCTGTAGAATATGTGCAAAGTACTATTAGGCCAATTTTATTTATTGATGCTATGCATAACAGCCTTGAAAAGGCTGTTTTTGCGTAACATCAATTATGCCAATTAATTTATGCCGGATACTTATACTCAAACAGAATTGATTTGCGAATAAAAGCAACAAGGGGATTAATCCCCTTGTCAATAAATAAAACTGAACAGTTAAAAACTGGAATCCACTGTTATTTGCAAACCATTTTTACATTAGTATAAATAAGAGAACCTTTTTGAACAGGTTAAAAAAAATCAACATTATGGAAACAAAAAACAATTATCAACCAACCACGCGCGTTGCAATAGTTGACGACCACAAAATGGTAGTTGAAAGCCTTGGCAGGATGATTCACGAATCGGGAGTAGCACAGGTTACAGGCAAGTATTACAGTTTGCAGTCGTGCCGCAAAGGGCTTGCAAACGAAATGCCCGACGTACTGCTGCTCGACATTGGGTTGCCCGACGGCGACGGCGTAGAGTTTTGCGCCGAAGCAATGCAGAATTATCCTTCGCTAAAAATTATTATGCTCACAAGCTATAAGGAGTTTAACATTGCCAAACATGCGCTTTACAACGGCGCACTGGGCTATGTGCTTAAAAATGCCGACGCCGAAGAGATATTTACCGCCATCAAAACAGTAGGTAGTGGCGAGCAGTTCCTGTGCGAAGAAATCAATCTGCTCCTGAAAGATAAAAATGACACAAAAGCCGTATGGCTCACCAATCGCGAAAAAGAGATACTGAAATACACCGCCGAAGGCTTCACTGCCAAAGAAACTGCCAGCTTTATTTGCCGCGACACCGAAACGGTAAAGTTTTACCGCAAAAAACTATTCCTGAAACTCGACGTTAAAAACATGGCTGAACTGATTAGAAAAGCGTATGAGATGAAGCTGGTATAAAGAAAATTAAGAGGGTGGGGTAGGGACGCTGCGCTCCACGTTTCTACTTTCAAATGTTAAATCTCATCCGTTTTATTAAATATTACATCAAAAAAAACTATCTTTGCCCACTGATAATATTTGTACAATGAAGTTTCTACATTATTAATTTAAAAACATTACAGACATGACAACACATGTTGATGGCGGACACGGGAAAAACATAGCAAACTTTGAAGTTCTCATTTCATATTGCGCATCATGCGGCGGCAGTTACAATCCTAATCGCCCCGAACTTGCTATTAATGCAATGAAAACGCTGCTTGGCACATCGCAATCGTCAGTTTCGAAAGTTATTTCAGCAAAAAATGGAAATAACATGGCAATTAATGCGCGACAGATACTTTTTGCTCCTGTCAGGCAGCTCTCAATGCGAATAGTTTATGCACTCGAAGCATCGGGGGCATCGCAGCAAACTGTTGACGACGCTCAAGGTATTAACCGGAAAATGCAAAACAGGCGTTCGACTCCAAAGCCCGAAGCTGGCACGGGTAAACGCTCAATATCAACAGCACAGCTTAGCTACAGCAATGTTATCGACCACCTCATGCAGCTGGTAGCCATTGTTACCAGCGAGCCACTTTACAATCCAAACGAGGACGACCTTAAAGTTGAAGCGCTTAATGAATACATCCATAAGATGAAGGCTACCACAACTTTCGTAGTCGAAAGCCATACGGCATACACTACAGCCCGCCATGAGCGCGACCGGATACTGTATGGCGAAAAAACAGGGCTGGTTGACATTGCAATGGATGTAAAAAAGTATATACGGTCGGTTTTTGGCAATTTATCAACCGAGTATAAGGACATCATTAAAATAAAGTTTACACGACGGCATTAAAACTATACGCTTTATATAGTAATTGGCAAACACTGCACAGTGTTTGCCAATTTTTGTACAGTGCTTTGCACACTTCGCATTGTTATCCGCACACTTCGCATTGTTATCCGCACACTTCGCATTGTTATCCGCACACTTCGCATTGTTATCCGCACACTTCGCATTGT
>JAITVO010000281.1 GCA_031285765.1 Cytophagaceae bacterium
ATTATTCCGCAATCGCGACTGTTTGATGACAGTTTTTCAAACAAAACCATAGAGTTACGAAGTATTAACCTTGAAAAAGGGAATAAAACGGCTTATGATTTTGTGAAAGAAAAGTATGGAGAAACAGGCAATGATAACAGTTTAGACAATTATTTAAACCGTATTGAACCACTGTTTAAAGAAAAGAAAACTAAACTTCGTAAACTGAGAATGGAGGAAAAGGATATTCCCGAAGGTTTTATCGACCGCGATTTGCGCAACACGCAGTATATTGCCAAAAAAGCCCTCGAAATGTTGAACGAAATTTGCCGCAGAGTGGTGGCAACAACCGGTTCCATTACCGATGAACTGCGTGAGGACTGGCAGTTGATTGATATAATGAAGGAACTGAACTGGGAAAAATACGACAAACTCGGGTTGACGGAAACAATTGAAATTCAAGATAAAAATAATGAGAACGAAATCCATAAAGTGCGCCGTATAAAAAAAGAATACTGGACAAAGCGCAACGACCATCGCCATCACGCAATGGATGCGCTAACGGTTGCTTTTACCAAAGATGCGTTTATTCAGTATTATAACTTTATGAATGCAAAAGAGGATAAAAGTTTTTCTTATACAAAAGAAAAATGGAGAAAGACGTTTCCTTATTTGCCGATGCCAGATAAACACGAAAATATATATGGAATCAAAACAAAATTCTTTGAAAACAGCCGTGCCATTCCGCCAATGCCCATAAAAGAGTTTCGTGCCGAAGCAAAAAAGCATTTGGAGAACACGCTAATCTCCATAAAGGCAAAGAATAAGGTCGTTACAAAGAATATTAATGCTACCAAAAAAGCAGGAAAAGACAATACGAAAGTACAACTCACGCCACGCGGACAGTTGCATTTGGAAACCGTTTACGGAAGTCAAAAACAAATAAAATCGGAACTGGTAAAGATTGACGGAAAAATGACTGCCGAAAGGATTGCAAGCGTTTGTAATCCAACGTTTAGAGAAGCATTATTAAAACGTTTGCAAGAAAACAGCGGAGATGCTAAAAAAGCATTCGCAGGCAAAAATGCAATCGCCAAAAATCCGATTTATTACATAGATAATGAAGAACATAAGGTGAAAATGCCTGAACAGGTTAAATGTTTTAAAGAGGAAACTGTTTATACCATTCGCAAAGAGATTTCGCCCGATTTGAAACTCGATAAAGTGATGGACGAAGGCGTAAAACGTATTTTGGAAGCGCGTTTAAATGAATATAACGGCGATGCAAAGAAAGCGTTTTCCAATCTCGAAGAAAATCCGATTTATCTGAATAAAGAAAAGAATATCACCATCAAACGTGTAACGATTTCAGGCATCAGCAACGCCGAAAGTCTGCACGACAAACGCGATAAGGACGGTAATTTAATCCTTGATAAAGACGGTAAAACGCAGCCGGTCGATTTTGTAAACACCGGTAATAATCATCACGTGGCGGTTTATCGCAAACCTGTTTTGGATAAGAACGGACAGCCGGTATTTGATGAAAACAATGACCCAAAATATGAACTGGACGAAAATGTAGTACCGTTTTACACAGCCGTTGCGCGTATAAATGAGGGTTTGCCGGTCATTGACAAAAGTTATAAGGCAGATGAAGGCTACGAATTTCTTTTCTCAATGAAGCAAAATGAGTATTTTGTCTTCCCAAAAACCGAAAAGAGAGAAAAAGTAGATGAACAAACCGGCGAAATCACCGAAGAAGAAGTAATGACCTTTAATCCGAAAGATATTGACTTGCTGAATCCTGATAATTATGCAGCGATTAGTAAGAATTTGTTTAGGGTGCAGACTGTCGCTACGAAAGATTATATTTTCAGACATCATCTGGAAACAAATGTAGACAGAAATAATTCCTTAAAAGGAATTGCTTGGATAAGAACAGGTCTTAATGGAATTGAAAACATCGTCAAAGTCCGCCTTAATCATATTGGGCAGATAGTGTCGGTAGGAGAGTATTAGAATGTCTGAACCTTTGATTAAACTGATTCAATGATTATACTATGATAAAAACACAGTATAAATATTCTGACATTACAGCCAAAATCATTGGCTGTGCAATGGAGGTGCATAAAATTCTTGGCAATGGTTTTCAGGAAGTTATATGCCAGCGGGCATTGCAGAAAGAAATGTTAATGCAGAAACTAAATTTTGTACGGGAATTTGAGATGCCAATCTATTACAAAGATGAACAAATTGGCACAAGACGTGTAGATTTTTTAGTAGAACAGGTTGTGTCTTTAGAATTAAAAGCCATTACTACTCTTGAAGATGTACATTTAGCACAGGCAATCAACTACCTGGAAGCCTATAATCTCGAAATTGGGATGTTAATCAATTTTGGTTCAAAAAGTTTGCAATTCAAGCGATTAATTAACTCGAAATTTAACGGTAATCAGATAAATCAAAATAATCAGTTTAATCAAAGGTTCTGACAATGAAATCCAAAGCAATCACCATTCGCTCTTCCGCTGCCGAATACCTCACTTTCGTGGCAGCCACCGGCGACAATCCGCAGAGTGTCGAAATGCGCTACGAAAACGAAAATATCTGGCTAACACAAAAGATGCTGGCAACACTGTATGATGTTGAAATTGCAACGATTAATGAACATTTGAAAAACATTTTTGCAGACCACGAATTGTTTGAAGGGGCAACTATTAGGAAATTCCTAATAGTTCAAATTGAAGGCAACAGGCAAGTGCAGCGCGA
>JAITVO010000333.1 GCA_031285765.1 Cytophagaceae bacterium
CTTCTTTTAGTCCTGTCTCTAATTCCTTACGCTGCGTGGTGGTTAGAACAGGAGTATTTACTCGTCCCATAATGGGATACAAAGATAATAATATAAACTAAATTATAATCAGTACTTAACCAATACGCCTGTTACCGGCAAAGTTACTTTCGACTGTACTTGGTTTACCGAAACAATTCGATTATAAAATTCGTGTTGAAAATATTATTTCCGAAATTTTCGGCTGATTTTTTTTGACAATGAGTTGTAAAAAAATCGTATATTGCGCCTGTTTTTGTTCCACCATAAATCAATATTTTTGCGAATGTATTTGCATATTACCGCAATTAACAGGAACTTTACGCCTTAAACAGGAATAGTAATCTTTTAATTATTGAACTGACATTATGAAGTGGCTTTTGGTATTGAGTATTATTTTTTGTGTAGCCTGCGGCTGTAAACAAAACAGAAACAGAGCAGTTATTCCCGAACTGCTTGTTTATTGCGAAAACAATATGGTAACGCCTGTTGCTGAAATCAGCAGCAAATTTGAAGCAATGTACAAATGCAAAGTAAGAATACACAACGACTGCGCCCGTAATATTATCAGCGCCATCAACTATACCCACAAAGGCGACATTTTTATTCCCGCCAGCCGTCAGGCAATTTCGTGGCTGAAGAGCGCTGAGCCATCTACAGTAAGCGATTCGCTTTATATTGGCGATAATCGACTTGTTTTTATTGTTAAAAAAGGAAATCCATTACTTTTTGCAGGAGATATTAACGCCTTGTCCAATCCCGAACATGCAGTGGTGCTTGTCAATCCCGAAGCAAGTTCGTTAGGGCTCGAAACAATGAAACTGCTGCAAGCCAATGGCGCTTACGACAGCATTATTGCCAATACGATTGCTCTAACTGTTGATTCGCGAAATCTTATCCGAAATATTGCAAATAACGAAGCTTCAATTACCATCGACTGGCTCTCGAACTACGAACAGTCCAAAAAATCGGAAATTGATACTGTCAATATCGCCACAGAATACGAATATCCCGAAGTTTATGCTTTTTTACTGGGCACAACCAGTTACAGCGGACTTGCATGGTCATTTATGGCAGAATTGAGCACTCAGCAAAGTTCCGATATTTTTGCCAAATACGGTATCCGAAAGCAACAAAAAAACATATTTAACTAAGATGAAAAGAAGGTGTTTTAACAGCAAAAGGTCAGACAGTCTGAAAGCTATGTTTTTTGGCAAGCAGTTTTTTTCGAGCGAGGCAATTATCAATAAACTGTTTCTTTTATTGGCAATATTCTTTCTTACTATATTTTCGATATTGTTTATCGAAAACTATTTCGACAAAAATTATACTTTCCGTTATCAAGAAACAATCAGAAATCAGGATCAGAAGCAAAAACTGGAATTTCTTTTAAAGGAAAACCTGCTCCATATTCATCTCGAATTTAAGTCGCTGCCAACAATTCGCCATTTGCAAACTTTAGCCAATACGAATGCCATTATCAGGGAAAGAGTTAATAACTGCCTCAGTCTTTTGCGAGTTATTGACCAAGGCGGCATGTTTTCCAGCACAAACAGCGCCAATCTGCTTCAATTGGGCGAAATGACCGAAGTTATAGAGTATTGGGAAGACTACTACACCGGCTCTATTCCCGAAGTGCGCGAACTTATACCCGCAGTTAACGACATTCAATCGCTGGCGTCGAAACTTGTAAGTTCGATAAGGGGAGGAATAGTTGAAGGACAGGAATTGCCCGAAGACGTGCAGAAAACGGTTGCCTTGTATTTGAAGCAGGCAGATGGACATTTTACACGGATTAACGAAACCGAACGGAAAATTGCCGGCGAAATACAGAAAATTGTTGTTGAGTACAACAATACAAGTATTAACGTTTTAAACCGATACAACAAACTTAAATACATCAGTCTTATTATTTTTTCACTCGTTGCAGGAATTATTACCTACCTCATCATTATTCAAATATCAAATGTAATTCTTTTTAGGAAAAGAGCAGAAGACCAGAGTCGTAAAATGATGATGGCGGTTGAACAGAGCCCCGTTGCAATAATGATTACCAATACGCGCGGCATAGCCGAATATGTAAACCGAAACTTTGAGGTTAAAACGGGTTATCCCAGAAAGGATGTAATAGGCATCAGTCCGAGCGTTTATATGGAAGGCGTCAAAAGCGATTTTAACGAAATTCTTCACAACACCATCATGCAGAACAGGGATTGGTCGGGCGAAATAGAAACACAGAACACCGAAGGTTTTGTATTTTGGGAAAAAGTACATATTTCGCCCGTGTTCAACGAGCAGAACACCATCTCCAACTTTATTATCATACGCGAAGACATAACCGAAAAGCGACTTCTTACACAGTCGTTGAACGAATCGCTGAACTCGCTCAAAGTTATTACCGAAAATATGCCCGTAGCAACCGTTGTGGTTGACAACAAACAGCGGATTATCGAAATTAACCAAACAGCCGCCAAACTCATGGGCTACGCTTCGCTGTCCGAAGCCCTTGACCACATTAGAGCAAAACATTATGGACATTTTTTTCAAATCATCAAGCAGGAACAGTACAACGACATCAGCACAGGCGTTAATATTCTTACTTCGGAAGAGCAACTGACCATTGCCGAAAACAATGTTTCCAAAATAATTTTGAAAAACATTATACCCATTAAACTCAGCAACCAGCAGGTAAAGCTGGAAGCGTTTATGGACATTACGGCGCAAAAAGAACTACAGCAACGCGAATCCGACGCCAACAGGGCAAAGTCGGAGTTTCTTGCCAATATGAGCCACGAAATTCGGACGCCCATGAACGGCATTGTAGGTGCAACCGAACTTCTTTTGCGAACAAAAGTGAACAACGAGCAGCGCAACATTTTGTCGATTATCTTGAAATCGTGCGAAAACCTCACCAATATTATTAATAACGTACTCGATTTTTCGAAGATAGAGGCAGGAAAAATGAAGATAGAAAGCTACCCATTCAATATCAACTCCACCATCGACTACCTTATCGACCACTTTTCGTTCAATGTAAACGAAAAAAATATTGTACTGACGTCAAACGTTGAAAAAACTATTCCCAACGTTTTGATTGGCGACGAAGGACGCCTTATCCAAATTATGATCAACCTGATTGGGAATGCTGTAAAATTCACTAACGAAGGCGAAGTTGTATTTAAAATTGAAGTTGAGAAACAGATAGGGGCAGAAATTACACTGCACTTTATTGTCGAAGATTCGGGCATTGGTATTCCAAGCGAAAGAATCGCAAAAATATTCGACTCGTTTACGCAAGCCGACGGCTCAACAACGCGCAAGTTTGGAGGAACAGGACTTGGTACCAGTATCTCGAAAATGCTGGTTGAACTGATGAGCGGCAAAATATGGGTCGAAAGTCCCAACCCCAATTTTGCATGGTCAAAAGAGAATCCAGGCAGTGTATTTCACGTTATTCTTCCTTTCAAAATCGACAAGATTCAAACAAACGACATGCTGAATAACGAAAAATTGAAAACACTGAACGCCATCATTATCGACAGCAACAAAACCAATGTGCTGCTGTTAAAGAAAACGCTTCACAACTGGGGCGTTACAACCAAAGAAGCCTACGACAGGGGGAGCGCCATCGAAATAATTACAAACACAGCCGCTCTTGACTTTGCTCTGATTGACGCCCTTATACCCGGCGATGACGAAAACTCGCTTATCGACGAAATAAAAAAGATTAATTCGCAAATAAAAACCATTCTGATGATTAGTGAAAACAGAATATCGAAAAAAAGTAACCTCAAACTTTACGACATAATTATTCATAAACCCATTAAACACTCTATTCTTTTCACCAATGTTTACGATTTATTCTTTAAATCGGCAGAACACAACGAGGCGCATACCGATAATATTGAAAAAAACTACACTGCCGGCGTTAAGCGGATACTTCTGGTCGAAGACAACCTGATTAATCAGCGAATAGCCACCAAAATGCTCGAAAGGCTTGGCTACATTTCGGCGATTGCCAATAACGGACAGGAAGCCCTTGACATGCTTACCGGCAACGAACACAAACCTTTCGATTTGATTTTGATGGATGTGCAAATGCCTGTACTCAACGGATTGGATGCAACCAAAGCAATTCGTAACAATGGACTTAAAATTCCCATTATAGCCATGACAGCCAACGTGCTCAAAGGCGACCGCGAAATTTGCCTCGACGCCGGGATGAATGATTACATTGGTAAGCCCGTAAAAATGGACGATTTGGAAATTATGCTGCAACGGTGGAGTTGAAAAGTTGTAGAAATGTAATACAATTCAATTCCCCGCCCGTAAACTATCTTCTGTGTTCAACTGCTCCCGCTGGTATTTAGTTCGATTTTGCCACTTTTTGCGGTAACTGATGGCTACGCTGAATTGAATCCAACTGTTTAATTTTGAATAATCTATTCTTGAGGCTGAAAACAGATTGTGATTATACCTGCCCTCAATGGTTAGCGACACTCTTTTGACGGGTATAGTAACGCCTATGCCCCCTGTTAAACCGAAAAAAAGGTCGCGCTCAAGCAATATGTCGGAATTGTTGCGGTCGGTAATAAATTGGAGATACGAGCCTACATTCAACCCTATTGACGCTTCTTTTATCGGTAAATAAAAATGGGTCATAAGAGGCGTCTGAACATAATCGAAAGTATATGTTTTGCTGTTGATTTCGGCAAAAGCCTTGTTGTAATTGATTTCGAAGATAACGCCCAAATTTTTCTGTTCAACGTGGAGAAACCTTAGTCCCAGTTGTGTGGTGTTGAACAGCGTTGTTTCCTTCGAGCCAACAAGGTAAATGTTGTTAAAGGGCGACATGCCTGCTTTCGCGCCGATTTCGGAGTAGGGCGTAAATGTTTCTTGCGAATATATGCCCGACAGACAGGTTGTTAGCGTTATAACTGTAATTAATATGGATTTCATTTATGCTACTCAGGTTTCAAAAATTTTGCGCCGCTAAATTAACTGTTTTTGCTGATAAAGTTTATATCATTTCAATTATTATTTCAAACATATCGCAGAAGTCAATTTGTATGATGCTAAAAAAGCAAACCCAATATTGGATTTGCTTTTTTCAATTTGCAATGAAAAAAAATCAATTTATCCAAGATACGATTTCAGCAACTTACTTCTTGATGTGTGCCTCAACCGTCTGATTGCTTTTTCTTTAATCTGGCGGACACGTTCGCGGGTCAGTCCGAAACGCTCGCCTATTTCTTCCAGCGTCATTTCCTGACATGCTATTCCGAAGAAATGCTTGACAATATCACTTTCGCGTTCGGTAAGCGTGGCAAGTGCGCGTTCAATTTCGCGCGACAGCGATTCATTAATCAGCGTACGGTCGGCGTTGGGCGAGTCGGGATTCACCAACACATCAAGCAAACTGTTGTCTTCACCTTCAACAAAAGGGGCGTCAACCGAAATATGACGACCTGCCACACGCAAGGTGTCTGCCACTTTGTCGGCAGGCAAATCCAATTCGTCTGCCAATTCTTCAGGCGAAGGACGTCGTTCATGTTCCTGCTCAAATTTTGAATAGGCTTTGTTGATTTTATTCAGCGAACCGACCTGATTCAGCGGCAATCGCACAATTCGCGACTGTTCAGCCAAAGCCTGCAATATTGATTGACGAATCCACCAAACGGCATACGATATAAATTTGAACCCGCGCGTTTCATCAAACTTTTCTGCAGCTTTTATCAATCCCAAATTTCCTTCGTTGATTAAGTCGGGAAGGCTTAATCCCTGATTTTGGTATTGTTTTGCTACGGAAACCACAAACCGAAGATTGGCTCTCGTTAGTTTCTCAAGGGCAACCTGATCGCCTTTTCTTATACGCTGGGCAAGTTCAACTTCCTCTTCAACTGTAATAAGTTCCTCTCTTCCAATCTCCTGAAGATATTTATCCAAAGAAGCGCTTTCGCGATTGGTGATTGATTTTGTGATTTTTAACTGTCTCATATTATTCCAAAATTGGGCGCAAAGTTACAACTTTTTTCGGATATTCCATCCAAAAATAATTTTATTGTAGCATTACACCTGTTTTTATTTAATTATCCATACATACAAATTTAGCTTCACCATTAGGATGAAATGATGAAGCTAAATATTATTAAAATAATTTATTTTCCCTGTCAGTCGTGCATATTCACTGCGTAATACGCAACTCTTCCATTGGGATAAATACCTGTAAGGAACAAACCTTCATCTGCCACTTCAATAACTTTTCGTAAATCGTCTTCACTGTTTATGGGTACGCGGTTCGCTTTACTGATAATGTATCCTTCTTTGATGCCAGCGTCTTTCAATTTGCCGTTTGATATACTTATTATTTTCAGCCCGTTACGCAGTCTAAAAGCTTGCCGTTCGGCATCCGAAACAGTTTCAAACTTAGCCCCCAATGAAGAAAGAATGGATGCCGTTTGCATCACATCTGTATTTCCGAGCGTATTACGTAAAGTAACCGTAAAAGGTTTGTTTTTTCCGTTACGAATTGCAATAATTTCTATTTTTTCGCCCGGGCGATGACGACTCACTCGTTCCTGAAGCTCGGGGACCGCGTTTACGGGGTCGCCATTAACACTGATAATAACGTCGCCTTTTTCGATTCCTGCTTCTTTAGCGCCGCCGTCGTAAACTTCGGCTACATAAACGCCTTTTATTTTATCGAAATTAAGTTCTTTTGCCAGTTCGCTGTCCATTTCCCTAAGCCCAACGCCAATCAGTCCACGCTGCACTTCGCCAAATTCCATTAAATCAGAAACAACTTTTTGTACAATACTTACGGGTACTGCAAACGAATATCCTATAAAAGCGCCTGTATTCGAAGCTATCACAGTGTTTATACCAACAAGTTCGCCTTGCGTATTTACCAGAGCGCCGCCGCTGTTACCCGGATTTACAGCTGCATCGGTTTGAATAAATGCTTCGATGCCCATTTGGTCGCCCGAAATTTGGATGCTTCGCGACTTTGCACTCACAATGCCTGCGGTTACTGTTGTGTTCAGATTAAGCGGATTGCCCACAGCCAAAACCCATTCGCCAATTTTCAGTTGGTCGGAGTTGCCATACGATAAAAATGGTAAATCGGACGCCTCTATTTTCAACAGAGCAATGTCGGTTGTGGGGTCGGTTCCTACCTTAACGGCTCTGAAAGTGCGCCGGTCGTTCAGTACCACTTCAATTTCGTCGGCATTTGCAACCACATGATTATTGGTAACAATAAATCCGTCTTTGGTAATGATAACTCCCGAACCTGAGCCCATAACAGGACGCGACTCCTGCCTGTAACCGCTTCCGGGTCCGAAAAAGAAATCGAGCAACGGATTGTACGAACTTGCCGATGTTCGTCCTTTGGTTTGCACGTGAACAACTGTATGAATTGATTTTTCGGCAGCAAATGTTAAATCTACGCCGCCCTGCAACGAAGTTGGCAACGCTGTGTATTGTGCCGATGAATTTCCATTTACAGGCACCTCAACAATTTGAGTGTTTGGTCTTACAATTTTTGAATAAGCAAATACGCCAACAATCGCTCCCATAACGGCAACGATGAATGTAATAACTATTTTCCTTGTGTTCATATCACTTTAATTTTTATTTGTTTGCGGGAATACCTCAGTCAAAAGTTGTGCCTTGATAAAGTGATGATGTGCAAAATAAATCTAATAAATTCTATTTTATTTTTTGCGAAAAATAATTATGAACAGATGTTATGCTGTAATTATTTTTATTAGCCTTGAAAAGGCTTAATTTTGGCTTCACCGATTATCAATTCAAGCCACTGCTATGAGTTATGAATACAACAGCGAGATTATAAATACAATTTAGGGAACCTCTAAAAGCTCCAATTTCTTCGTTATACTTCGGACGAATGCTCATTTACCTTTATGTAAACTGCGCTTATATCGCCTCGCAAGCCTTGAACTTTGAGTTTTTAGAGGTTCCCTTTACTGATGAATTAAGCAACGTCAAAAATTTTTCTCCGCTTCTTTAAAATTGAGCAATAAATCATCTTTAGCCGAAATAATTGCTTTGTCGGCAGGAACTTTCCAGTCGATGCCCAATTCAGGGTCATTCCATTTTATACCACGCTCGCTTGCTTTGTTATAAATGTTGTCGCACTTGTAAAAAAAAAGCGTTTCGTTGGCAAGTACCGAGAAGCCGTGAGCCATGCCTCGTGGTACAAACAACTGTAATTTGTTTTCTTCAGTAAGTTCTATTGAAAAATGTTTTCCGTAAGTGGGCGAATTTTTGCGAATATCCACCACTACGTCCAGAACGGCGCCGCGTATTACCTGCACCAACTTTGCCTGTGAATAGGGGTTTAACTGATAGTGAAGTCCACGAATGGCTCCCTTTTGTGAGCACGAAATATTGTCCTGAATAAACTCCGACCGAATATTTTTGCAGGTATATTTGGATTGATTGTACGCTTCGAAAAAAAAGCCGCGATTGTCGTTAAAAACAGTCGGCTTAACAATATATACCCCCTGTATTGATGTCTCCTGAATTTCCATTAATTGAAAAATTATCTTTTAAAATGAATATTTACCCGTAATATTTTATTTTCAGCCGACAAAAGTAAATCATATACAGCGAAAAAACAAGCAAAAACTGTTTTGAACTACGATTTTATAAAATTAGCTGTAATGTTTCGTCACGTTATTGTATTTCGGAAAATAAAGTCGGCGGATTCGGATTGACGATAATTTGAGTAAATTCGCTTTTAATTTCTTACTTAAAATCTGATGTTACGCAAAGCAAAAACTACCGCAGATGATTTTTTATTTGCCAAAGTTCGGCAAGTGTCGCCGCAGATGATTTTTTATTTACCAAAGTTCGGCAAGCATTGCCGCAGATGATTTTTTATTTGCCAAAGTTCGGCAAGCATCGCCGAAGATGATTTTTTATTTGCCAAAGTTCGGCAGACATCGCCGTAGATGATTTTTTATTTGCCAAAGTTCGGCAAGTATCGCCGAAGATGATTTTTTATTTGCCAAAGTTCGGCAAGCATCGCCGAAGATGATTTTGATACGGAAAATTGACAATAACAACCTGCGTAACATGAGTTAAAATACAAATTTATGCCTCAAACTTATACCAACCTGAGTTTTAGATTAAGCGTCTTTTCTAATCAATTGATTTATATGAATAAATTCTTTTGCTTAATTAGACATGCTAAAAATCGGTGTTTTGTGAACAGCAAAGCATTTATTTTGATTGAAAATATGAGTCTTTACATTAATGACAAAAAATTGTAATTGTTTTTTTGTATCTAATAAACCGAATTACTTCAAATTTCTTAGCTAAGCAAAATTGAATTATCTTTGTATTTCTTTTTTTGAACTAAAACTGACTATGAGATTCTCTATAAAAACTGCCGAAATAACTGCCGGACTTAAAATTGATGTGCCAGCTTCAAAAAGTATCAGCAATCGATTGTTGATACTAAACGCTTTAAGCTACAGTCTGTATCCCGTAAAAAATCTGTCGAACAGCGACGATACTCGCATTTTGATGAGTGTGCTTAACTCCAATTCAAGTTATTTTGATGTGGGAGCTGCTGGTACTTCCATGCGCTTCTTGACAGCCTATTTGTCGAAAATTGTTGGAGAATGGACGGTTACTGGAAGCGAACGCATGAAGCAGCGTCCTGTCCGTATTCTTGTTGATGCGCTGAATCAACTTGGTGGACGAGTCGAGTACATCGAAAACGAAGGATTTCCTCCGCTGCGAATATTCGGAAGCGCCCTGACGGGGGGCAAAATCGAACTGTGTGGCGATGTCAGCAGTCAGTATATATCAGCGCTACTAATGATTGCGCCATATATGAAGGATGGTTTGCATTTGCACTTGAAGGGAGAGATAACATCGGCGCCTTACATCCGTTTAACGCTTGCTCTGATGAACGATTTTGGTGTTACTGGCATTTGGAAAGGCAATGAAATTCATGTTCCGTCCGGCGAATACAAAGCCATCCCTGCAAAGGTAGAAGGCGACTGGAGTGCGGCTTCTTACTGGTACCAAACTGTGGCTTTTAGCCCCGATAGAACCGGTATCCACCTCAAAGGGTTGGAGCGCAACAGTCATCAGGGCGATGCAGTTGTTGCCAAGCTGTTTACACAACTTGGAGTGCAGAGTAAATTTCTGCAGGGAAGCGACTTATACCTCGAAAAGGTGGGTGATGAAGTGAAATGTTTTCAACACAATTTTACCGATACCCCCGATCTTGCACAAACATTTGCTGTTACCTGCGCTTTTCTTAATATTCCATTTCATCTCACGGGGCTTCATACACTTAAGATAAAAGAAACCGACAGAATTAACGCACTAATTACCGAATTGAAAAGATTTGGCTTTGTAACCAAAAGCAACGGTAGTGATGATATTTTATGGGATGGCGAGAAAACGGTTGCCGAATCAGCTCCTGTTATTAATACTTACAACGACCATCGTATGGCGATGGCTTTTGCGCCGGCTGCTCTCAAAACAGCTTCTCTTGCAATAAACAACCCGATGGTTGTAACAAAATCGTACCCAAAATTTTGGGATGATTTAAAAAAAGCAGGTTTTGTGTTAAGTGTTGATGGGGGTGAATGTTGATGAAAAGTTCGGTATTGTAAATACTCCACTTGATGCGAATAAACGGGTTTTAAAATCACATTGTATTCGATGCTGTTCAAGCCCGATGTTCCTACCGCTATTTTTTCTACACCGTCTTTGAAATATTCAAACTCAAAGCCTGATACTATTTCGGGATGCAACGCCGAAATATTGTATGTCTGGCGGGTTTCGGCGTTTCGACTGATATTTTGTCTGTGCGAAAACATACAGCAATTCCAGCCGTCCTGCGCGTTTATCCAGCATAAGTAAAAAGGATTTTCGGGCGTGCATCGGGTTTCAATTATTTTATGGGCAAATTCAAAGTTTGTATCTTCAATCCGCACAAATGCATACCCAAATATTTAAGGGGACCTCTAAAAACTCCAATTTCTTCGTTATGCTTCGGACGATAAAATGCTCATTTACCTTCATGTAAACTGCGCTTTTATCGCCTCGCAAGCCTCGAACTTTGAGTTTTTAGAGGTTCCC
>JAITVO010000004.1 GCA_031285765.1 Cytophagaceae bacterium
CAGTGTTCACAAGTCCCGAAGCATGATGGAAAGGATGCCTTTCTGGAACCAACGGGGATTGTTCATTACTTTCCTGCCTCCATACTCTCCACATTTGAATATTGCGGAAACCGTATGGAGGAAGCTCAAGAAAGAATGGATTGATCCGGAGGACTATATGGAAAAGGACAAACTCTTTTATACAGCTAACAGGTGGTTGGCAGCATTGGGAAAGCAGGTCTGGATAAATTTTAGCCATTTTAATAAAAACTTATTTTGATGAGGTACTTAGCAATAAATAATAGACACTATCCGAAAGAAACTGTTCAAAAAAATTTTTTTGAACAGTTTCTTTGATTTATGTATTCTGATCACGGTTTGGTATCAGCAAACCCTATTCCTCTTTTTTATCCTCTGCGTTTTTTGCATCCTTTATCTTCAGCGCGTTGGGAATACCCGGAATGGTTTTCATAATATCGGTAACAGGCGCTATGGACGATACCAAACCTGTGAGCAAGTTGGTAAGCGTTCCGCCTTGCGAAGTATCCATCACATTAACGTTGCCTAAATTGATATGCTCAAAGGCGCGTACCTGTTCGGCGGCAATATCTTTCCATTGGTCAACCATTTTCCACTGGATAGCAACCTGCGGATTGTTTTCGGCAACACGAACCATTGCTTCGAATCCTTCAGCCTGCGCCATCAATGAGGCTTTTTCGGCGGCAGCCTTTGCCAAACCCTGCTGCTCAATAACTTTAGCATGCGCCAAACCTTCGGCAGTGATTGCTTCCCCCTTTCCACGACCTTCGGCGGCAGTGGCGTCGGCGCGTCCCTGCGCTTCCATACGCTGCTTGTTGGCATTGGCTTCGGCTTCCTTTTCAAGTTTGAGCTGATACGCTTGCGCATCAATCAACTTTTGCTGTTTGGCAATTTCCGAAGGCACAATCTGTTCGGCTTTCAACGCGGCTTCGGTACGTTTGGCGCGTGCATCTTCAGCTTCTTTGCGGGCAAGCTCCTTATTGCGTTCTATTTCGGCTAACGCACGCTCTTCTGCCGACTGTGCAAGACTTTGCGATTCGGCTTTGATAACCTCCAGCTCGGCATTGCTCACAGTTATTTTCTTCGTCGCCTCTATCTCCCCAATACGCGCTTGCGAATCGAACTGCGCAATGTTGATGTCCCTGTTTTTACGCGCTTCTGACACGCGCGAATCTCTTTCCGACTCCGCCTGTGCAACTGAAATGCTCTGGTCGCGCTCGGCGTTGGCAATCGCTACGAGTTCTTCCTTCTTGGTTTCGGCAACGGTGGCGTTTTTGATTTTCAACTGTTCGGCAACCTGCGTTTCGCCTTCGCGCTCGGCTGTTGCAATTTCAACATTTGCCTGATTGATGGCTTTTGCTTGATCTTTTTTACCGAGAGCAACAATGTACCCTGCTTCGTCGCGAATGTCGGTAATGTTGATGTTGATAAGGTTCAGCCCGATTTTGCGGAGCTCGGTATCGATAAGACCTTTTGCTTTCACGAGAAACTCGTCGCGGTCGGCATTCAGTTTTTCGATGGTCATATCAGCAATGATGGTACGCATTTGTCCGTAAACGATGTCCTTTACAAGGTCTTCGATTTCGGTGCGACCCAGTCCGAGAATCCTTTCGGCGGCAGACTGCATCACATCGGGTTCGGTGCTGATACCCACCGTAACAGTGGTTGGCACGTCCACGCGAATATTTTGCGACGACAACGCTTTTTGCAAATTACATTCAAACTGAAGCGGCTTCAGCGACATGTATGCGTAGCCTTGCAAAATAGGTATCACAAACGCCGCCCCGCCCTGTATGCAGCGCGACGATTTGTTTCCGCCCGTTTTACCGTAAATAACTAAGATTTCGTCCGATTTACACCGACGGAAACGGGACAATATCCCGATGATGGTTAAAATGCCGAGAACAACCAGCGCCCCGACGATTACTGCAATGTTCATGATAATAGAGTTTAAATGATTAAATACTCACTGTTGAGCGGTTGCAAAGTTAGTATAATATCCGGAATTTTGTGGTGAAAGGATGAAAATAATGACTGAACTTCTAAAATTGACTGAATCATGTTTTATTTTTACTTTCGATTTGACAACTAAAATCAACGCTCATATATTTAATGTATTAGCTATGATTAAGCGGATGACTTTCTATTTTGAATAAAACAAAATAACGATTTTGGGATGAAATTCGTAATATTTTCTTGCGTTGATTTTGGATAATTCCAAATACTTTGTACTTTTGCACCGTCAAAATAATACGGATGCATTATTAAAAAAGAGGGGCCCATAGCTCAGTTGGTTAGTAGCACCTGACTCATAATCAGGGGGTCGCTGGTTCAAGCCCAGCTGGGCCCACAAAGAAAAAGCCTTATATGAAAATTGTAAGGCTTTTTCTTTGTGGGTTTGCCACAAGTTTGGGCGCACTTGTAAACCCCTGTGTTTCACAATTCAAATAGAATTTTATCTTTGCGTAAAAAAGTTGTGTCACAGAATCCCTTATTGTTTAGTTTGGCTAAGTATATTCTACCCTTAGAGTTGGTTGATTACTTTGATTCGATTCATCTTGAAGAAACCGGAGAGAGTTTGCATATTCACTTGGATGAATTGAATATTATTCCGGAAGAATACGCAACGTTAGAGTTGTCCCTAACGGAAAGTAACCCCTAAAATCAACTATAATTCAAAAACAACTAACAGGCTAACACACACATAAATATGTGTGTGTTGTTGATAAATTTTTTATCGTTATCTATTGTTTTTCATAGATATTTTGCGTATTTTTGTACCGCATTTGTACCACGATGGTACAAATGCAAAAAGTCAATAAGAAGTTATGCAGTGTTTTCACGTCAATTCACAATAGCCTACATTAATTGACAATAAAATTAGTGCAAATATAAACGAAGTATTAATGTAATGGCAGAACGGTACGAGTACAAAAAAACATGTAACAGTTGCGATAAATCATTTATCGCAAAAACGAAATTCACAAAGTATTGCAGTAACAGTTGTGCAAATCGTGGTTTGAGAGCCGACAGAACAGCGAAGCAACAGCAAGCCAAAGGCGACGAAATCCAAGAACAAAACCGCCAAGCTCGCACAGGAGTATTTGTCGCTTTCAAATGCCGCCGCTTTGCTTGGCATTTCGCGCCCGACCATTTACAAAATCATATCAAGCGGCGAACTTCAAACAATCCGTATCAGTGAAAGAGTTGTCAGGGTAAGAAAAAGCGATTTGGAAAAACTGCAATCAAAAACGCTTGCTCCGATAAAACACAGTGTTTCAGAAATAAACAAAACCGTTGAAGAATACATTGCTGTTGATGATGCCTTGCAACAATTCAAAATTTCATTGACTTGGTTTTACAACAAAATCAGAAGT
>JAITVO010000012.1 GCA_031285765.1 Cytophagaceae bacterium
ATGTCCGCCAACACCGTATGAGTAATTGTACTGCATATCCATAATGGTGAATCGCGCCAGTTCGTCAATCCGGTTGTTTCCCAGCTGTCCCCATCCAAAACGGAGTTTACCGAACGAAAGCCATTCGGTTGCGCTCTGCATAAACGGCTCGGAGGTAAACTTCCATCCCACCGAAACCGACGGAAAATAACCCCACCGGTTTGCTTTCGAGAAGATAGACGAAGCATCGGCGCGAAAATTTGCCTGAAACAGATAACGGTCGAGCACGTTGTAGTTTACGCGTCCTACAAATCCAACCGCACTCCAGTTGCGATCCAGTCCGTAGGCTTTATCGCCGGTATAGGCGGCATTCAAATACTGCAAATAATCATCGTTGCTTGCCGTTCCCCGCCTTATTGCTTCCAGATAGCTTCGGTTGTAACCTTCCAGTATTTGCCCGGTCAGCAGCGTAATGTCATGCATCTCGTTGTTCCACGCAAATGTAAGGAGGTTGTTAAGCTCCCATTTATTGGTCAAATTTCTGGTCTTTTGTACCGTAGAAAGGTCTGCCATCACAAAATCTTCGTCCAGCTTGTTAACTTCTGTAAAGCGCGACCGGTCGTCGAACGAAACATTATTGGATATCCGAAACTGATAGGTGAGCAGCTTTAATATCTGCGCCGTTAAACTCATGTTCAGGTCGATACGGTAACGCTCCCGCTGGTTGTGGTTGCGGTCAATCACAGCAAGAGGGTGACCATCCGCCCAGTATCCCCTGTCGTTGTAGGTATATGTCATGGGGCTTTGATACAGCGCCCGTTTCAATACGCCGTTCTGTCCTTCGGGTACAATATGGCGATTTTCGTTGGTAAATGCCATATTGGCTGTAAGGTTCAGCCAGCCGGTCAGCTGACTGTTCAGGTTCATACGTGCATTAAAGCGCCGGTAGTCCGACGTTTTAACAATCCCCTCCTCGTTGTAGTAGCTTGCGCTCACCATGTATTTGTTTTTATTTGACCCGCCCGATACCGAAAGGCTGTACTGCTGCTTTATTCCGATTTGAGTAACGGCGTCCCACCAGTTATCAATCGAATTTCGGCGGAGGGTATCCAGTACAAAATGTTTTCCTTCGTCGAAATAATATTCCTGCGCAGTGTTTTTGGAATAGTAGAGCCTGCCATCAACCGAATAATTGGACTGATTGGTAACATAATCGCGCATCAAGGCATAGTCGTCAAGCCCCATTACGGGAATTGTTTTCCATGGATTGGAGATACCTGCATAAGCATCGAATGTAACCCGCATCGTACCTTCTTCGCCGCTTTTGGTTGTTATCGCCACTACTCCGTTAGCACCGCGTGCCCCGTAAATGGCGCTTGATGCGGCATCCTTGAATATTTCGATGTTGGCAATGTCGCTGGGATTGATGTGATTGATTTCGTCAACAATAAAGCCGTCCACCACATAAAGCGGGTCGGCATCGTTCACGGTTCCGGTTCCACGAATTTTAATGGTAGTGCCGCCTCCGGGAGCGCCCGAGTTTTGAATAATGTTTACCCCCGACGCCTTTCCCTGCAATGCCTGCAATGCCGAAGCTACAGGTACGTTGTTAATGTCTTTTGCCGAAACCGACGAAATGGAGCCGGTTACGTCGCTCTTTTTCTGAACGCCATAACCTACTACAACTACTTCGCTCAACACTTCCGTTTTTTCGTCGAGTAGTACTGACATTTCTGTACCGGCACTTGCAGCTATTTCCCTGCTATCGTAGCCTGTATAGCTGAAAATAAGAATAGAACCGGGCGTTATTTGTAAAACAAATTTACCGTCCAAATCGGTTACAGTGCCATTTACGGTTCCTTTCTCCTGCACCGTAACACCAATAAGCGGCTCGTGCGTTTTGCCGTCCAAAACAGTTCCTTTTACCGAAATCTGACTCTGTCCGTAAACAGTTCCAAGAAACAGCAATGTAATAAGGAAAATTGCCGGACGTAACAATTTGTATTTTATCATTACGATTTAGTTTTTATAAAGATTATCAGTTTTATCTCTCCCTCTCTATGAACTGCCGATTATACACAATTAACAAAAATGAATGAACTGATTATTTTCTAAGTTGAATTAATCAGGTTGCTCTACCAGCCGGCACGAATTATCTTCCGTCATTCGTTAACGGACTTCCGTCATTCATTAGCAGACCTCCGTCATTCATTAGCAGACTTCCGTCATTCATTAGCAGACTTCCGTCATTCGTTAACGGACTTCCGTCGTTCGTTAGCAAGCTCCCGTCATTCATTAGCAGGCTTCCGTCGTTCATTAGTGGACTTCCGTCATTCGTTAATGGACTTCCGTCGTTCGTTAGCAGGCTCCCGTCATTCATTAGCAGGCTTCCGTCGTTCATTAGTGGACTTCCGTCATTCGTTAACGGACTTCCGTCGTTTGTTATCGGGCTTCCGTCAGGTACGAATTGGGCGTCTTTAAGGATCTTGTTAAAAAAGTTGTGTGTAAACGTTAGCCCGTATGGGGACGGAATGTGTTTATTATCCACATACCACCCCCTGCTTAAGGCTAAGGTAACAAAGAATTAAACTGCTCCTTAATTCTCCCGTTTGATAACAGCTACTCTACAACCAGTTTTGACATATAATTGCCGTTATTGGTTGTTATCACCACATTGTAAATACCTTTTGTCAATGTATTTACATTCACTGTATTGTTTACAGGTTCCGCATCGGCTTTCGCCAGTCTTCCGCTCATGTCGAAAATTTTCACGCCGGTCACTTTCCCTTCAACTGCAAAACTGAAGTTATCGGCAGCAGGATTGGGATAAATAGCAATATTTTTCGCGAATGTATTGGTTACAATATTATCAGTACCAAAAGGTTCGTAATTTATTTCCAAATCATCTTTGTCTGTCTCCGGGTTATAGTTTTCTTTACGATACTCATAACAGTAGAGATTGACAACATCAGCAGTTATGGCGCCGGTTACAAAAAGAAGTTTACCTCCCAGATTCCTTAATGTGTGAACATTGTCGCCATCGGGACTGATATTGGTAACTCTTTGAGGAAACTGTTCCTTGTTGTTAATTCTTATAAGTTTCGTTCTGTTTTCAATCGGGTTACCGGCTTCGTTCCACCAGTATAAACTGCCCGACACAACTGTGAGTTCTTTAACCCAGTTGCTCTGAGTAGTCGGTCCAAAGTTCGACTGCATGGTAACAGTATTGCCATCGGTGTAATGAAGTTCTCCTCCACAGTTAAATCCGGTTTCGGGGTCGAATAATGCAGCCTTGGGTCCCGACTGGGCGCAGAACATATATACACCATCGAACACTACGCCCCAATCGGGGAAAGCATTGTGGTCATTGGTGGCATTAGGGTCAAAAACATTCCTGTTGACTTGAAAATAGTCGAAATTACCCTGCTGTGTATTGGTTTTTCCCAATTCGTGGTCATTATTTGGGTCTCTCGATGTTCTTGAATAGATATGCCCCTTGTAATAGCCCACATCGCCAAACTCGCTTCCATCCTCACGACCTTCTGCATTAAGCCCCGTACGGTTGTTATAAATCTCATAGGTGCCGGCTTCCGTACCGTCACTTGCCCATGGCTCACCGCCATGTTCAACTGTTGTTGCTCTAAATACCACCTTTTTGTTTTCGAAATTAATCATACGGCCAACATTCGAACTACGTGTTCCAAGAACTCCGTCGGTTTCTTCTTCCGTATTAATGTCTTTAACCAGACGGGTGCCTGCAGTGGTACCGTCCGTAACCCAAAGTTCTTCGCCTGTACCTCCTTCAGATTTATCGGCATAGTCGGCTTTGAAATAAACTTCGCGTTCTACGCGGCACCAGTAAGTTTGCGGGTACCAGATGTAATTGTCATTACCGGGGAACCGCGTGTCGCACTCGTAAATCATTTCTGTTCCGTCTGAAGTTCCGTCGCTTACCCACAACCACCACTGCGGGGTATCGTAGGTACTTTCACTGTCATAATCCATAGCCCGAAAAATAAACTTTTCTTCGTTTACCTGATAAAATGCCTGTGGATCAGAACTTCCGGAATCATGAATGTCTTTTACCATGGAAGTACCTTCCTCGGTTCCATCAGATATCCATAATTCGTTTCCGGCACTCCCGTCATTAGCGGCAAAAACCACCTTGTCGTTAAAACGTTTCATCCACGCAACGTCTGAACTGACGGCGCCCGGATTAATGTCCTTTACCATATGAGTTCCAGCGGACGTACCGTCTGTTACCCACAGTTCTTCACCGTGCTCTGCATCTGTTGCAGCAAAAAACGCTTTGTAGCCTTTTGATTCGTTACCGGCAATTACCAGATTTTTTTGCGAATCACCCTTTCGGTCGCCGGTAATAACCGGCTTTACTCCGGCTGGCATAAGGCTTACCAATGTGCCTCCTGCATTTGGATCCAATTGCGCCATAGCGCCACCTGTTGCCAATAATAAAGCAACAGCAATTAAAAATGTACTCTTTTTCATCTTGAAAAAATTTAAACGTAAAACAAAAAATAATCAGTTAACCTAAATTCAACCCTTGATTTTACTTTGGTATGAAGTAGAAATATTGAGTTGTTTTATGTTTGTTTCCCTTTTTTGAGAGGAGAAATTTTCTTTCATGCCTTAGCAACGGCGGCTAAAATGTATGACTGGTACAATACAAATTAATAGTTTCTTATTTTTAATTCCGAACCTGCCAACACTCCTGTCTCTATCCCAATGCTATTGTATTTCAATCCGAGTTGTCCTAACAAGTTTCAACAAAACGTTGTTTCCAAAACAACAGAGCATAGTCTTTTCAAAAATATTATGGTGTATAATTTCGAATGAATTTCACGTCAAAAATAGTGTGTTCAAGCTTTGATTAATGAGTAAAATTGCATTGAAAAAAGGAGTTTTTGTATTATTTGATGGCTTGCTGCTATTGTCCGGAATTGGAAAAAACGCGAACAAAAGCCGACACACATCGAAGGAAGCCGACAACATGTTATCACGCAATATTTTACACCGTACATAGATGTGAACCATTAACATGCTTATCTATCATCCATGTTCTCATCCAACAGTCTTCCTGTCACTTTCCGACATTCAGGGAAGACAAAAATCCCGGCATACAGAACTGTATCCGGGATTTCATTATTAAGAGGCTTTATCCTGTTGGATGACTCAACGTTTACCCAGTCCGTTACGATTTTTGGGCGCTTTTCCTGTTGCGGCAGCCTTCACAAATTCAAAGGTGATCGAAAAATCATCGGCAAACTTCAGCGAAGCATCGAAACTGTTGCCCTGTTTGCTCTTGAAACCTTTTATTATTTCAGTTTTACCATTTTTGAGAAGCCCGACAAGCTGACTATCCGTCAGATTCTTGCCGCATACCGATTTGAAAACAGTCAGGTTGCACGAGGCATTATTGCATTTGGCGACCTTATTATATATGGTAATGGCTCCCGACTTGCATTTGGGGCATGGCAGTTTCCGATCATTGACCGGTATCTCCACGCTCGATATTTCGTCCACCACTTTCCGGGTGTATTCCCTGATTTCATCCATAAAGGCCTCCCTGAAAGAAGGTTTTTTCTCAATTTCGGACAGTTTACCCTCCCACTCTCCCGTGAGCGCAGCATCGGCTATTCGCAGGCTTTTGACGGCATGGTACAGTTGCAGCCCCTTTGCGGTGGGTATCAGGTTCCGACTGTCCCGCTCCATGTATCCGCGCCGGAACAGCGTTTCGATGATGCCCGCCCGCGTTGCCGGAGTGCCGATACCGGGTGCGGCAACTGTTCTCTTCGTCTTTTCCTCTTCCGGTTCGCCGCCTGCACGTTCCATCGCCGCCAGCAGGGTGGCTTCGGTGTACAGGGGTTTGGGCTTTGTCCGGAATTGCAGCATGTTGCAGCATGGCATGATGAATGCTTCGCCTTCCGAAAGCGCCGGCAGCGGACGGCTTTCTTCATCCTCCGCTTTTTCGTTCTCCATGTTGAACACACCGTGCCAGCCGGCTTCCCGGATGGTTGAGCCTTTGGTTTCAAACACCATCTCGCTGCCGCTTTCAGCCCGGATGGTCAGCACCTCCTTCACACATACGGGCGAAAATGCTTCCAGCATCCGGCCTGCAATCATGTCGTAAACAGTCTGTTCATCGGGAGCAAGTTTGCCCGCAGCATTTTCCGTAACGATAAGCGCATGGTG
>JAITVO010000015.1 GCA_031285765.1 Cytophagaceae bacterium
TCTTTTACGTCCGCCATCAAATATTCGTTCTTGATACCTAAGCGTTCGTCTAAGGGAAAAACACAGGTTCCGCCGGAACGATGCTGATAATAACTCCGCCTGACAGTGATTTTGCCCAATGATGTGACCACTGTTTTGGGACTTTTCCCTTTGTTGAGATAACGCGTTCCGTTCAATTCAACGGATTTTACCGGATTGTCTTTTGACTCGAAACAGGCCTCCACTAACCGGCAACCAAAGGAAAGTACAGTTGCCTTGATCTGACCGGTAAAATTACTTGCCGATTGATAATCCAATTCTTGATGGTCGATGTCTTTACAAAGGGCCAAAACACTTTGTCTTAAAACGGACATGAGAGAATCAATATTCTTTTCTACGCTTGTATTCAACTCCTGCATACAGGTTGCATTTTTGTTTGATTTCAAAATATAACCGGCAGGAGTTGTTTTTATTACAAAAGACTGGAAAAATGCGTAACGGGAGAATTGCACCCGTAAAAAAAGACTGAAACAATGAAAGCAACAAAAATATTACTTTTTGCATACTGCATATTGCTAATGCCAAGTTTTTATATATTTTTGCCAAAAAACATTGTCAACAAACTATTTTAATCAAACGGTTATGAAAAGTATATTTTTATTTTTCGCATGTACAGTTTTATCTGCAACAAGTCTTACAGCCCAGCTGTTTCAGAACGACATCCAACTCCCGATTGGTAAAAGCATCTATTGGGGAAATATGGGCAATGCAGCAGGGCGATTGCGAATTGTTTCGTGGGGATTTTCATCAGGTATAGAATATGGAACGTATCTTTCGTTCGTGAGTTCTCAAAGTACCGGTAAATCTATCATTTTCTCAGGAAGTAATGAAGGTACTTTTCTGCAATTAGGTGATAATTTCGATGGGAATAAAAGACTGAGGCTTATGTACATAGAAACAGTATCAGGAGGAGATGCTTACATAGGTAACGGAGGAGGGGGAATATATATAGCGCCCAAGAGATTTGATACAGCCGACAAACCTGTTGCCTTATTTAATGCAAATGGATTAACAGTCAGAGGCTCTATTTATGTTTCGGCTACAGCCTGGTCTGACTTTGTTTTCTCCAAAGACTACAAACTCCCTGCACTGAACGAGGTAAAAGCGCATATTGAAGAACACAAAACATTACCTGATATTCCGTCCGAAGCCGAAGTAAAAGAAGCCGGAATTGATGTGGGCAAAATGCAGGCTAAACTGTTGCAAAAAATTGAGGAACTCACGTTGTACACCATTCAGCAGCAGGAGTTGATAGAAAACCTTGTGCAAAAGATTGAAAAACTCGAAGGGCAGCAGTTTGAAAACAAATAAAACATGAAAGTCATGAAAAATATGAATGTTCTAAAACTGACAAACGGAATTGTTTTAGTTTGTACAGGTATTTTCTTTTGCACATGCAACCCTTGTAGAAATGTAGATGCACATACAGTAAAAGAAGACTTGCAAATCATGATTCAAAATAATACCGACAGCCTTATCTACATAAGTTTATTTCCCCCACAGGATAAACTTGATGGCGGCATCTTCTACCGTTTTTCTGATATTGGAAGTGGATTTCACCTTACGGAATTTGATTTACCCCCAAACAGCGATGACATATTATTTTATTCAGGAACTTTGGATGCGAAACCATATACACTAATGTCCCAACTATTTGACAGTATTCACATCAGTTTTCCGGACAGGAGCAATACAATAATCCGATTCACACATGAAACTGTAACCGGATATTCTGAAAACTTATTTTCACCGAACTCATCGTGGAATTTCAGAATTGAAAATGATGAAATGCCAACTGATTGTGGACCTAATCCTAGAAAATCATATTGTTATAGATTCCTGATTTCAAAAGATAACATGAAAAGTGAATAAAAAGAAACAACAATGAAAACGATAAGAATATTGCTTTGGGCAAGCTGTATGCTATCTGTATTTAGCAGCATGGCACAGCAGCATGTATCAATAGAGGAAGCGCGAATGGCGGCAGCACAATCCCTGAACCTGCGGCATGGTACAGTAATTTATGATGATGCAGGAATAAAAAAAGTAAATACACTGAAAAATAATACCGAAAACACACTGATGTACGAGGTTATTTTTGATGATGGGCAGGGTGTTTTGCTTTCGGGAAGCAAGGCGTGTTTGCCTGTTTTGGGTTACTTTACTGGTACAGATAACAAATCCATATTTGACGACGATGCCCCCGAAGGGTTGCAATTTTTGCTCGAAGAATACAGAGAACAGATAGAGTGGTGTTTTCTGCACGATACCGTTCAACTTTATTTTCAGGATGAGTGGAAAAGTTTGCAGCAATCATCACTAATGAAAGCCTCCGGCACACCTCCAACACAGATTATTGTGGCGCCGCTGCTTACCAGTCGCTGGGGACAACGCTATTCAAATGACAACAGAGATTGTAACGCTTACAATTACTATGCGCCTGATAAAAATTGCAGTGCATGCCAGACTAAATGCCATGCAGGATGTGTAGCGGTAGCAATGGCTCAAATTATGTACTACTGGAAATATCCAGTTTACAATCCTTTTATGCATGCTATTGATTATGACTGGTGCAGTATGCCGGATGAGCTGAATACACATTCGCCCGATTATGCCAGAGAAAGAGAGGCTGTAGCCCGATTAATTAAGGAATGTGGTTTGACTGTTGACATGGATTATGGCTGTAGTGGATCGGGAGCAAGGTCTCCCAAAGCCCGAAAAGCATTTGTTGAGCGTTTCGGGTATCATAGCAATGCCGATTTTCAACGAAAATTTTGGCACAGCAACTCCACATGGAAAAGCAGAATCAGAAACGACCTGAATATCGGCAGACCTGTTTATTACTGCTCTATTAGCAACCATGCCTTTGTATGTGATGGATATGGCAGCGACGAAAAGTTTCATTTCAATTTTGGATGGCGAGGAAAAGACGACGGATGGTTTACTCTGGATGACTTGGCGCCTGAGACAGCCAATCTCAACTCAAGACAGGCTGCAATTTTTTACCTTCGACCAAACGGGAGTCAGAATTATTGTAATTTCTCCGTTCCCTTGGCAACGCATTACGAAATTGTTTATGGACTGACACCCGCCAATTATCCTCCGTATCAGTATGTGCCAAAAATATTTTATAACTTGGAAAGTGTTGATTCTTCGCTTGGTTATCCTGCTTCGTGGAGTATCATACCTTCTGGAGCCACTGCCGAATATGTTGCCCGTAACAGTATTACGCTTCGCCCCGGCTTCCATGTTCAGGCAGGTGCAACTTTTACAGCACGTATAGAGCCATGCAGCAACTGTCAGGATGGAACCCGTAGCGAGGAGGTCGTCATAAATTACGGAATGGATGAAAATGAGAATATGCTTTTACAGGAATTTACAGCCAATGAGAATGCTGTGGACTGTTATTCAGACATTACAGTTTCCCCCAATCCCAACACCGGTACATTCGTCATCAAAGCCCAAGAAATCATATCTTCCATAACAGTCAGGAATACTCATGGAGTAGCAGTTTTGAGAAAGGATAATGTTTTTCAGACCGAATTACAGTTAAACATATCACACCAGCCTTCAGGAATGTATTATATTACTGTTACATTCAACAACAGTAACCCCCAAACCGTTAAAATAATAAAGCAATAAAAAAAAGGTGTCAAAGCCAAAAAAAATCACCGTTTTGGGTTTGCTGCAAGTTGCCGGACTTTTACGACTGTATTAAACAGTTTTGTTTTAAAGACAAGATTTATTTGTTGCAGCATCCTTTGTCAGCACCTACAAAGGATGCAAAAAACATGCCGGAACAGAGAACCGGAACAGGAGAAATAATAGATAACGCTTTAATTAGGTTCAGATGAGCCTTTTGATATTTCTTTGATTGATGAGTATCGGGCTTTACCCGACGAAAGGCTGATTATAAATTCCGATTCTACTAATGTTTATCACCTGAAGGTGAGTTTTGACAGTGGAACAACCTTTAATCCGATAGATTTCTCGAAATACACCGTACTTGGAAACTATGCTACAGGGGAATGTTGGGCTGTTTTCGACCGGCATGTAACAAAAAACATAAAACAGCAAAAATACATTTATAAAATTAATGTAATTTACTGTGGTATGTGTGAAGCACTTGTGGAAGACATGAATTTTGTATTGATATCAAAAATAGAAGATGGCTTTTTGGTTGAATTTATTGTGGAAAGTGAGCGATGCTAACTAATTTTTAGTATTGTTATGCTCAAAGAAAAATGAATTGTAAATTTTATTGCTTGGCAACAACAAAAAGATAACTTTTTAGAAATTATTTGTATCTTTGTCGGCCAGTAATGAATCAAAATAATGAAAAAGCAAGCCTATAGGCACGGTGACCCAAGATTCTTTGAACTAAAAATCTTGACGATGCGCAAAAAAAACTACGCATTTGTCGGCTGTACCTTTTTTCTTATCGGCATCGTACTATTTGCTTCGTGCGTACCTAAAATCTCTACCCAATTGATTAAGCATTATTCGCCTATTGACTACAGAGAAGAAGTTGCTGTATTGAATACAAATGACGACCTCCCTAAATGTTATGAGAAGATAGGAAAAGTTAAAATTCGCGATACAGGTTTTTCGACCGATTGCGAATGGGATGCTGTAATCGACAAGGCGAAGTTCGAAGCCCGCAAAAATGGAGGAAATGTATTGAAAGTTGTACAGTATCAGCCACCGACAAATTCCGGTTCATGTCCCCGAATTGAGGCTTTGATTCTGAAAGTGGATGATACGGCAACACTTATCGCGAAAGCGGAAAAAACAACGATTCATCCTGAAGCCGATTATGCGCTACTTCATATTTACCGTTTGGGTGGAACGGGATTCCTTGTGAATTACGACTTGCTCCTCAACGACGAAATGATTTGGAGGACTGGAAGCAATAAAAAAACAACAGTAAAAGTATTCAAGGAGGGCGTCGGTACGCTGAGGGCAACAACCGAGGCTAAACGCGAAATTTCTGTTAATATTGTATTCGGAAAAGAATATTATATTCGCTGCGGAATTGCGACGGGCATTATGATTGGTCGCCCAAGATTAGAGATTGTTGACGCCACACTTGGCAGAATGGAATTTGAATTGATAAAAACAAAATGATTTTATGAAAGGAATGAGTAAAAGATTGATTGCCCTTGTATGGATTGTGATGCTTGGCGTAACTTCACTGCTTTCGCAGGATTTGATTGTAACATCGGCAGGCGATTCGTTGAACTGTAAAATAACGGACATAAAGGATGGGTGTGTCTATTTTACATTTATAAAAAAAGAACGAACGCTGAATACGCTGATCGCAGTGGAGCAGGTGCAAAATTATCAGTACGGTTATTATGAGAAGCAGGAAACTCCTCAAGTGGCGACGTTGCCGTCAGCAAAGTCGCTTTATCCGAAATTCAGAATTGCTGCTTCGGGCGGTTATGGTTACAGACTGGGGCGAATTCCTGATTATTGGGATGCGGTAACGAAGGAGTTTGCGCGAAAGTTGAAACATGGCTATCATATCGGCGGGGATATTACTTATTATTTTACAGAACAGATGGGAGTTGGATTCAAGTATTCTGGATTTCATTCGCAAGAGAAACTGAATGGTATAAACGAAGAGATGAATTTTTACTTTGCAGGTCCCAGCTATTCTCAACGCCTGCTTAATTACGATAAAACGAATGCGTTTATCATGAGTATATCCATCGGATATGCAGACATGAATGATATTGTAGCGGGCGGTTATTATACCCGCAGGGGCAGCACTGTTGGCTTTTGCTACGACATTGGTTACGATATTGGTATTGGCGATGGTTTTGCAATAGGATTTCAGGTGTCGTTCATTTTGGCAACAATAACGCACTATACCGAAACAGAGAACTATTTGACAAGAGTAGTTACTCTCGAAGACGGAATTCAAGAAAGCTTGTCCCGTCTGGAATTTTCGGTGGGGTTAAGATTTAATAAATAGAGTTTAGTTAGTAGTTAATATAAATATGTGATTCTTTCAACAATAAGTTCTCAATTCTCTACTCTTCCCCCTCAACTCAATTCGCCCGTCGCCCGATTGATGCGCCTAACCGTTTCATCTTTGCCGATAATTTCGATGATCGTAAACAAATCAGGACCAAAACTACCGCCTGTAAGTGACAGCCGCAGGGCATTCATCACAGTTCCGAAGCTCTGTCCGTTGGCAGTGATTAATTCCGAAACGGAGGTTTTCAATGTGTTGGCTTCCCAATGGTTTTGCATTTGTAGGGTGGCAACAACCGTTTGCATAAAAGGCGGAATCATTTCTTTCCAGTGCTTTTTTACCACCTTTTCGTCGTAACCTTCGGGTGCTACAAAAAAGAAATGGCATTGTTCCCACATTTCGGCAACAAAATTAACACGCTCCTTAATCAGTCCCACAATCCGCTCCACTGTGCTAATATCGGCAACCGACACGCCTTTTTCGTTCAATACGGGAACAAAAAGCGCCGCAAGCTCGCTGTTGCTTTTCGCTTTCAGATATTGATGATTGAACCATCGGGCTTTTTCGGGGTCGAAGCGGGCGCCCGATTTATTGACGCGCTCTATTGTAAACAGGTTTGCAAGTTCATCGCAAGTGAAAATCTCCTGTTCGGTGCCGGGGTTCCATCCGAGCAAAGCCAGAAGGTTGATGACGGCTTCGGGAAAATAGCCCGACTCGCGATAGCCTGCCGACGTTTCGCCTTCGGACGACGTGTATTGCAACGGGAATACGGGAAACCCCTCCTTGTCGCCATCGCGTTTGCTCAGCTTTCCTTTGCCGTTGGGTTTCAATATCAGTGGAAGATGTGCAAATTGCGGCATCGTATCTTCCCACCCATAGGCGCGGTAAAGCATTGCATGAAGCGGCACCGACGGCAACCACTCTTCGCCACGAATTACGTGCGTTATTTCCATCAAATGGTCGTCCACAATGTTTGCCAAATGGTATGTGGGTAGCTGGTCTGCCGATTTGTAGAGCACCTTGTCGTCGAGCGTACTTGTGTTAAAACTCACTTCGCCACGCACCATGTCGTTGATGTTTACCGTTACGTTTTCGGGCATCTTGAAACGTATCACGTAAGGAACTCCGGACGCTATTCGCACTTGGATTTCGTCATTGTTGAGCGAAAGCGAATTGTTGAGCAACAAACGGGTGGAATTGTCATAAGCGAAAGTTTTCTTTTCGGCTTCGTACTGTTCGCGCAAAGCATTCAATTCGTCGGGCGTGTCGAAAGCATAGTAAGCCCAGCCTTTTTCAATCAGCAGGTCGGCATATTTTTTATAAATGTCCTTTCGTTGCGACTGTCGATAGGGTGCAAATGCGCCGCCTTCAACAACGCCTTCGTCAATCGTCAAGTCCAGCCATTTTAGCGATTCGTTGATATATTCTTCGGCGCCGGACACAAATCGGGCGCTGTCGGTATCTTCTATGCGAAGAATGAATTTGCCACCGTGTTTTTTGGCAAAAAGGTAGTTAAACAGCGCAGTACGAACTCCGCCAATATGTAGCGGTCCTGTGGGGCTTGGCGCAAAGCGTACCCTGACGTTATTTTTTTGTTGATACATGGAGTTGTGATAATATTATTTTACAAATTGTATTAGATGAATGAATTAGAAAGTGATTATCTAATGAAAACCTCTAAAAACTCAAAGTTCGAGGCTTGCGAGGCGATAAAAGCGCTGTTTACATGAACGTAAATGAGCATTTTGTCGTCCGAAGCATAACGAAGAAATTGGAGTTTTTAGAGGTTCCCTAATGTACTTCAAGTCCCGCAGGGACGATACTTTTTTAAGTTGAGATTTATTTTCATACGTTCCCCCTCAGCACTTCACTGATAAAATGCCGTACCTGCGCGGTCTGCCGACCACCCCGCATGTATTGTCGATAAATTCATCAAGAGTGGTCAGATTGTTATTTTTTGTTTTCAATATATCTACGTTAATTATCGGTCGCCGTACTGTTTGTCGTAATACTGTTCGTATGCGCCCGAAACAATGCTGTTGAGCCACTGCTGATTTTCGAGATACCACCGTACCGTTTTGGTCAATCCTTCCTCGAATTGCAGCGAAGGTTTCCAGCCCAGTTCATGCACAAGTTTCGACGGGTCAATGGCATAACGCTGGTCGTGTCCTGCACGGTCTTTCACAAAAGTTATCAGTTTTTCCGATGATCCTTCGGGGCGTCCAAGTTCTTTGTCCATGATATTGCAGAGCAGATAAATCAGGTCGATGTTTTTCCATTCGTTGTTGCCGCCGATGTTGTAGGTTTCGCCTGTTTCGCCCTTATGGAAAATGGTGTCGATAGCCGAAGCGTGGTCTTCAACAAAGAGCCAGTCACGAATGTTTTCGCCCTTTCCGTAAATAGGAACCTGCTTGTTGTTCTTAATATTGTTGATGGCAAGCGGAATCAGTTTTTCGGGAAACTGGTGTGTGCCGTAGTTGTTGGAGCAGTTGCTGATTACAACAGGAAGTCCAAAAGTGTGAAAATAAGCGCGTACCAAATGGTCGGAGCCAGCCTTCGACGCCGAGTAGGGACTGCGCGGGTCGTACGATGTAGTTTCGGTAAACAATCCTGTTTCGCCCAGCGAGCCATACACTTCGTCGGTCGAAATATGGTAGAAGCGTTTTCCTTCCATATTGTCTTTCCACGCCAGCCGAGCCGAGTTCAGTAGATTGACCGTGCCCATAATGTTGGTGCGAATAAATTCGAGCGGATTGTTAATTGACCTGTCCACATGCGATTCGGCAGCAAGGTGAATTACGCCGTCAATTTTTTCGGTACCAAACAGTCGTCCCACCATTTTTTCGTCGGTAATATCAATTTTCTTGAAGCGGTAGTTCTGTTTCAGTTCAACGTCCTTTAAGTTTTCGAGATTACCCGCATAAGTAAGCGCGTCCATGTTGATAATGTTGTACTGCGGATACTTATTAACCATCAGCCGCACCACATGCGAACCAATAAATCCGGCGCCACCTGTAATCAGAATGTTTTTCATATTTATATTGAATTATTCTTTCTACAAAGACAGAAAAGGATACTTATTTGTTCGCATACCTTTCTGTTTACAGTCGGCAAAAGTAGTTTATATCCAAAGAAAAAGCAAGTGAAAAGCGAAAGAAATTGGAAAAGTAATTTTTTTAAAGAATGGGATATCAAGGCTAACGCACGAAATTTCTGCTTACTTTTTTTATTGCAATAATGTAATTTATTTACACAGCAACAACCATTTATGATTATAATCCAAACTTCATTTTGCAAAAACAACCTCAAACGATTTTGTATAAAACAGTAACCTCATCATCTCATTTTATCTGCCATTATTAATTAGGTAATAAGGCTTAGGATGAGTGAAATATCTGTTTTACTGAGGTCGTTTTATTTGTAATTGCGGTTTTATGCGCTTTGCAAACAAACACAATTGCTGTAAAATTTCGTGCGTTTACCCTGATGTGATATTGATTACTACTTATATTACGCAAAGCATATATAAGTCCGCAACGGCACAATGCAAATTAAAAATGAATTAGCTGGAAGTATGATTAACTCATGTTACGCAGGTTATTATTGTCAATTTTTTTCGTATCAAAATTATCTACGGCGGCACTTGCCGAACTTTGGCAAGGGTAAAATTACTTTCGCCAGTTTTCGCTTTACGCAACATGGGTTACTTATATGAAAATAATTTAATTGCGCTCGACATTACTTTCGGAGAACAGAGATTGGACGTGGGCAGTCCGAATTTACACGGAGAAAAATCCGAGAAAATCAGCGTTGTACACGTCAATCTATATCTCTACCTTATCGCAAACTCGCACCCAGTTCTTTGCCAAAGGCTTGGGTGAGATTTTGCATGATGCGGTCAATTTGCGTATCGGTTAGTGTTTTGGTTGTGTCTTCAAGAATAAACGATACTGCATACGATTTTTTGCCCGGTTCGAGCTTTTCGCCTGTGTAAACGTCGAAGAGCGAAACTTCTTTCAAAAATTTGCGCTCGGTACGGAAGGCAATTTCTTCAATACTCGAATATTTAACCGAATTATCGACCAGTAAAGCCAAATCGCGACGAACTTCGGGAAATTTCGATAGCTCTTTAAACAGAATATTCTGTCGAGGCATCAGTTTCAACAGATTATCCCAACAAAATTCGGCGAAATAAACAGGCGTATCAATGTCGAACTGTTGTTGCAACGTTTGATTTACCTGCCCTACGGTAACAAGCACCTTGTTGTTCAGCGTGTAAAGCAGGCTTTCGGCAAACAGACTTGACTGAGGGGTATCCAGCTTCCACCTGCTTTTGCCGATGCCCAAACGGGACAGCACGTTTTCGCAGTGCGCCTTTAAATCATAAAAAGTAGATATGCGCACAGGCGTATTCCAGTTATCGGACACGTTTTTACCCGTAACAAAAAGCGCCAGATTCTTTTGCTCCGAATAACTGGCAAGGTCTGATTTTTCGCCACCATTGAAATAATAACAGTTGCCAAACTCAAACAGTTTTAAATCGGGACGGCGACGATTTTTGTTTCTCTCGATGGCTTCGAGTCCGCCAAAAAGAAGCGTTTGACGCATCCCATTCAAGTCGTTGCTGAGAGGATTTAGCAACTCTATGGTTTGTGTGCGCAAAAAATTATCCGACTTATCGTAATAAGCGGCGCGAGTAAGCGAATTACTCATAATTTCGTTGAAACCGGCGCCAACAAGTTGCGATGCAATAAGGTTTTCGGTTTGTTGACGGTCGGGCTTCTCCGAATAAACAACCGAAGAGTTAAGTTTCGACGAAATTTCAACATTATTGTATCCATACACGCGCAAAATTTCTTCAATTACATCGGCTTCGCGACGCACATCGGCACGGTAGGGTGGTACGGCAAGCCGAAGTTCGTCATTGTTTTCGGTTATGATGCGAATGTCCAACGATTGCAGTATATTTTTAACAGTTGCAGGTTCAATATTCTTTCCAATCAGTCGATTTATCGTGTTAAACGCAACAGTTACGTTGGCGTCGGCTACAGGAGCTGGATAAATATCAACAATGCCGGACGAAATTTCGCCACCGGCTACTTCCTTTATCAGCATTGCGGCACGTTTGAGCGCATAAACGGTAATGTTGGGGTCGCTGCCGCGCTCGTACCGAAACGAGGCGTCGGTAAACAGACCATGCCGGCGCGATGTTTTGCGTACCGATACAGGATTGAAACAGGCGCTTTCGAGAAAAATTCTTGTGGTCGATTCGCCGACACCGCTCTCCAACCCGCCAAAAACGCCGGCAATGCACATACCTGTGGCTTCGTTGCAAATCATGAGGTCGTCAGCCGACAGGTTGCGTTCTTTTCCGTCGAGTGTTGTAAATTTTGTACCTTCGCCAAGCGTTTTCACAATTACGTGATTGCCCGTAATTTTATCGCCATCGAAAGCATGAAGCGGCTGCCCACATTCGTGCAAAACAAAATTGGTTACATCTACAATATTATTAATAGGCGTTAAGCCGATGCTTCTCAAGCGGTTTTTCAACCAGTCGGGCGACTCACCTGTCCGTACCCCTGAAATCGTCAGTCCGCTGTAGCGGATGCATGCCTCACTGTTTTCGACCGTTACCTTAACGGGATAGCTGTTGCTGTCAGCTTTAAACGAATCGACCGAAGGAATGCTGACTTTTACGAAAGAATCGGTTAAACAGAGGCTTGCGGCAAGGTCGCGAGCCACACCCAGATGCGACGCAGCATCGATGCGGTTGGGCGTTAAATCAACCTCGAACACGATGTCCGATTCCATGTTGAAATATTCTGCGGCAGGCATACCTGTTGGGGTGTCGGGCGGAAGCGTCATAATTCCGTCATGACTTTTACCCAGCCCGATTTCGTCTTCGGCACAAATCATGCCTTCCGAAAGTTCGCCTCTTATCTTCGATTTTTTGATGGTAAAACATTCGTCGCCGCTGTACAAAACGGTACCTACGGTTGCCACAACAACCTTTTGCCCCGCCCGCACGTTGGAAGCGCCACAAACAATGTGCAGAGGCTCGCCGCCGCCGGTATTTACGGTGGTAACACTCAATTTATCGGCATTCGGATGTTTGGCGCAAGTAAGCACATTGCCCACCACAAGTCCTTTTAATCCGCCTTTTATGGTTTCAACCACTTCCATGCTCCCTGTTTCCAAACCAAGCGCAGTAAGTATTTCCGCTATTTCAGCAGGAGTTTTATCTGTCTTGATATAATTTTTAAGCCAGCTGTACGAAATATTCATTGTTCTGATGTAAAATTGTTATTTTGGGAGGGCAAAAGTAAGAATTATTTGTGGAATAATTGACAATATGAAAAAAAGGTGTTTTGGAGATTTAATATTCTAAATTTGCTTGTGTTGTATATTTTTTTAAACACACGCCATAGCGCAATACTTTTTCGGTCGGTTTTTTATAAAAAAGCAGCAGTAATTGGGCGCTACCCAAAACCGCGCGTGGTTTCATTCAGAAAACATCCGCAGGCAAACCCTCCGCGTGACTGGGTGATTGATTGCTTCCTGAGTTCTTTAAAGCGCCCGTGCCGTCCGGATGCACATTTATATTCATACTGTCTAAGGAAATAGCATCAATTTTTATTGCAATGATTTACTTTTGCTGCAATTGTGTAAAAAACGGTATTCAGTACACCGGATTTCGCACGGCGGCTCATTCGTATATAAACCGTATGCCACTTTCCAAAGCGCGAAAGCAATGCCCGCCATTTACAGCCGTTTTCAAGAACATACGGAATGGCGTTTAGAATATTCAGATTACTTAAATTTACGTTCCAGCGCTGGACTGGAAAATAGGTAGCAATCGTATCGTATTGAGCTTTCGTCAAAGTAATTTCGTCATTTTTGATGCAAAGATAGATAATTATGTGTTAACACACCCTAGTATTCTGCCAGCAGCGTCAACCATTTACCTGCTGTTGTAACCCATACCTCTTTGTAGGTTGCATTGTTGGTAGGCGGAAAGTAGGGTACATCCCCGTTGCCAAGACTGCGTATGCCGACAGGCATTTCACCGGTCATTTCGCCCGACGAAAAAGTGTCCATGCGCGGATAGTTGTAGCCTTCGCCGTATATCATCGACAGTCCGAAAGGATTTTTGCCCACCACCCAGTAGAGCTGTTCGCGCCCAATGCGGAGCAGTTCGTCGTCGTGCAGAAAGTTCCCGCAGATGGCGGCAGCCTTGCCCATCGAAAGAAGCACGGCATTGTTGCCGTTGAATATTCCAAAACCCACAGGAAAACGGCGAAGGTAGTGCTCCTCGTCTAACTGCACGCCGAGTTTCAACTGTTTTACATACTCCTGCGCCTCGTTGCCATCGGTAAACAGGTGCGAGTGCTGAAAGCTCTCTCTGTCGTCGGGCTCGTTGATGTGATACACGCCGCTCGAAATCATGCCGTAAGGCTGCGTATATTGTGCAATGCTTTTGATGTAATTGCCGTAAAGGCGAATGGACGCTTCCCAACGGCTGCGGTCGGGATGCTGAGGCTGTGTTTCGCACAGCAAAGCCATTGCCTGCATGTAAACCTGCTCGCGCGACTGGTGATTGTAGTGAACAATTACCTTCCGCTGCCTGTCGCGATAAAAGAAACCTTTGACTCCATCCGTACCAATCGGCTTGGTACGCTGGCAGTCGAGCGTATAACCGATAAACTCCGTTGCCTTATCGGCATAATAAGCGTCGCCGGTGAGCAGGTAGAGCATCGAAGCCGCCCACGACACGGTTGCCATATACTGACTTTCGGACGTGTTGTAGCTGTGCTCGTAAAAGTGGATAAAGCCGCCATAGCCGTCCTTTGCATGTTTATCCATAGCAAAAGCAAAATCCTGTTTGGCTATCCGCGTAAGATAATTGTGCTGCGCGGGGTCGGCATCGGCGATGGTGAGGGCAGCGTAGGCTTCGTAGGCGGCATATAGAAAGTTGTCGAATCCGATGTTTTGCACGCGCACCGATGTAATATCGTCCAGCGTACCCAACTCGCCGTCCTGCCATATCAGCAGTCCCATACTGCTTGCGCGATAGCCGTCGCCATAGCGGTTGCGCGTGATGAACTCAATGCCCCACTCGGCTTCTTCCAACATTCGGGCGGCAAGCAACGGATTGGTATCTTTCAGTTTGTTGTACGATTCGAGCAGCGCAAAGGCTACATCGCCCGTTTGCAGGGTTTGTTGCGACAGGTCGCCTGCGTCGTGCCAGCCGCCTGCGTACGAAATCATTCTGCCATTGTGTTTCGAGTGCAAATCCAGATGGCAAGCGGCGTGTTTTCCCTGTACGGGATGTCCGCAACGTTGGCAGAATATAAAATTTAATACGCGCCACATCGAGTTGTCCCATATCCTGTCGGCAATTGCAAAAGGCGCAGTTTGCACGTCGCCCGCTTTGAGGCGGTACGAACCAGCCTGTTTGAAGTCCGAAAAGTTGAGCACATCAAATGCACCTGTTGTGGTTGTTATGTGCTGCACCTTTCCGTTATATACCACCATGCCATTGGTTGCGTCCACAAGTTGAAACACGCCGTTATGCCCGCTTACATTGGCAATAGCCGTTTTGCTGCCTTCTGCCACATAGCCTGTTGTTGAATAAACGATGCTATGGGCTGTGGGTGTCCAGCCGCTGATAACTTCGGGGTTTTCAACCTGCTGCAACTCCAAACCATCGAAATAGTAGATGAGCGAATCGCCTGCCGTGCGGTCTTTGCCTTTGAGCGATGCGCCAAAAGCGATGCTCGTCACGCGGTCGCGCTGGTATTCACCAATGTCAAGGTAGCACTTGTTCCATTTGCGATTTTCGAGATTTACAAGGTGCGAACCGTTTTTGCGGTTATATCCTTCCTTGTCGGGCGTATCGGCGTTGGCGATGGAAAGGTTTATATTCACCACACGCGCGCCCTCGCAGTCGGGATAAATGTAGAAGGCGATGCGATTGTACGCCTCCCAGTTTGCGCCTTTAACGTTGAGTGTGATGCCCGCGTTTCCGTAAACGGCATAATCGGGGTCGTTTGGCGAGCCTTGTGCCCGCGTCCCCGTAAACGACGGATATGCCAAGCGAATGCTGCCATGCCCCGATACCGTTTTATCAGCCGAGTAGTGCATGTTGCCGAATCCTTTGTGTGTCCATCCGTCAAGGTTTTCGGTAACCGTGAGCGGCATATTGGCAACCACCTTCTTTGCAGCGCCTGTCACCTCTGCCGACCGCGATTCGTCAATCTTTAACGGCGCGTGAACAAGTCCGGTGCGGACAAGCTCCTTTTCGAGTTTTGTGTCGTTCGTAATCCCATGCTGCGCCACACACCATCCCGAAAGGGCAAGCAGCAAGTGAATTGATAATAGTGTTTTCATACAGCTATAGTTTTTATTAAGAAAGTGCTCATAATTAATTCACATTATCCTGCACCGGCAATGGGGCATGCCCCATTGTTGCTTCTGTTCGCAAATCAATTTTATTTGAGTACTTACTTATGTGAAATAATTATGAACATCTACTTAAGAAATTATATTACGTGAGCTATACTTTTTTAACAACGTTATTGGGTGTTTCTCATACATCCCCCCCGGATAAATCGGGGAGCAGGTATTACGGTCATTCGTCCATCTTTTTAAACTCCGCAATCAGTGTTTTGAGGCACACAGCATCCGACTCGCCCTTTTCTTTGGCTTTTTCATAAATGTCGGGACTGTAATACGACTTCAAAAACTGTTCATTTCCCGACCAAACGGTGTGAATGAGCCCTGCAAAATGTTCCGACATGGGGACAGGCGACTGTTTGCGGAAACGAAGTAAGTTTTCGAGTTCCTGTACAGCAACGTCAGCCTTGTGCCAAGGACAAATAGCCACGTCGAAACCCTTCATGGCAAAGTAAACGGGCGAAAGGGCAGCATAGTCATAGTGCCAGTCGCAGATGAATACATCTTTGGGAATCATGTCGATGGCGCGGTGCGTTTGATTCATGCTTGCTTCCCACGCACCTATGCCTGTGGTTTTACCGTCAATCAGGCGGTCGCCCCAAATATAAAGCCGCCCGCCACGGGCAGCCAAATGGTTGTGTATCCTGGTAACTTCGCCGGCAAACAGTTCGGCTTTATCGTGCCCTGCACAGCGCGGACACTTGTCGTCGCCAATGTAAAACACCTCGTCCATGCCTGCATGAAACAGATTTGTTTCAAATACATCGAGCATTTCGTCCACAATGTCGAAAACAACTTTGTGAACGTCGGGATGCAGTGGGCAGTAGCTTTTGCAGTACAGTCCATCGGCATTAGGCCACTCGTACTTTTCGGGAAACTGCACGTGAGGCGTTTCGTCAAATTCGGGATAAACCTCAAGCAGTTTGCCCACACGCGACGCCCACGACTGATGTCCCAGCAGATTAATCTGCGGCGCAATATGTATTGCGTGCTTCCGGCAAACGGCAACTAACTTTTTTACATCCTCCTTTGTCAGTACCGATTCGTCGTGCAGTTCGGGATGCGTTTCGAAGGCGTAATTAAAATCCACACGCAAAATAAGCAGATTGAAATGCGCCGGCGCCAACTCGGTTTCAATAAACTTTACAAACGCATCCAGTCCTTTTTGCGCAGGCGCCTGAATGGCGAATCCGCGAACCGGAAAGTTCTCTTCTTTTTTTTCCTGCGCAGGCAGCGCAATTGTAATCAGTAGCATGAATGCTGCAATAATGATGTTTCTGTTCATCGTAATAATAATTTTGCTGATGTAAATAAAAAAACTCCCCCAACGGGGAGCTTGCAAGTGTAATACAACAATTGTGCAAAAATACAGTTCGGCCACAAAGCAGTAAACCTCTTTTTACGCATTAACATCCTTATATTGCGCTAAAAACAGCAGGGTGCGAATAAGCAGCTGGTTTTGAACTGCCTCTATTACCCATCTTTCATCTTTTACATAAAGTTCAGCCCCGGTTAGGAATTGCTTTATGGCAGCAGAGCCAAAATGCGGACAAGGCGTGCATTAGCCCTGCGGGGCGCTATCTGTTTTCCATCATAGTAATATGCGAGTTGGGCAGACGAAAACACCTGACGGCGCTCAAACGCATATCTTCACAACATCAGTTAAATAACATGAAACAATTATCAAATAGCGTAGATTATTGTTTGCTCTGCATTTTAATTATTATATTGCGCCGTTTTTTGAAACGGTGAATTTGCAATCACTTTTTTGAATACAAAATTGACAATCAGTTCATTTCTAAAAATTGAATTTTTCATGAAAATAATTTTTTATCGAATCGGATTACTATTTTTGCTTATTGCGCTGTTTTCATCGTGTATCAGGCTGAAAGATACAGTGTATTTACAGGGAAGCATCGCAAAAAAACTGGAAGACCTCGAAGGACAATACAGAGTTGAACCAGCTGACTATCTGGTAAAAGCCAGCGATTTGCTGTACATAAGGGTTTCGAGCCTTGACCCGAATTCTACCTCTTTCTTAAACATGGGCACTTCGAACGATGGAGCATCAAATGCTTTGTCGGCAAGTTTAATGGGATACAGAGTAGGGCTCGACGGCGCTATTGATTTCCCGTACGTAGGCAAAATATACGTTGCCGGCTTGTCGTTAAGCGCCATCGAAGAGAAAGTGCAGCTTGGAGTAGAAAAGTATGTGAAACAGAACAGTGTAACCGTTAAACTGCTGAACGATATTATCACCATTTTGGGTGAAGTAAAGAGTCCGGGCAGGTTTCCGCTCAACAGCGAGGAAATATCCATTATGGAGGCAATTGCTTTTGCAGGCGACTTAACCGATATGGGAAACCGCAAAAGGCTCCGCATTATAAGGAATGACGGAGAAACGCCGCAGATGGTGATTATGGATATTACCGACGAAAAAATAATGTTTTCGCCTTTCTACTACCTGAAACCGGGGGATATTATTTATGTAGAACCCAAACGCCTTAAACAGTTTAACTTGTCCACAACATTTATTTCTCTTTTTACAAGCGTAACAAGTCTTGGAATAATGGTATATACTTTAGTTAGAACTAATAACGGGAACTGATGAAAAATATTGAAGAAACAGAACAGGAAAAAAATATTGACATAAAGAAAATATTTTTTCGCGCATTGAATTACTGGTACATATTTTTAATCTGCGTTGTTCTTACATCTACTTACGCAGTTTATTCCTACCTTACAACAACCCCCATCTACAAAATAGGAACCAAGGTAATGATTGGGAGGGATAACAGCGCCGCAACCGGCGTAGGAGGCGGTTCAGGTCAAAGCATTATGCCAACCATTGTAACGCAAAACAGCTACTACGAAAATCAATATATTATATTGACTTCGCGGCGTCAGGTTGAAAGAACCCTGCGCCAGCTCGATTTTGAAATCAGTTATTATATGCGCGACCGCTATCGCGAGATAGAAATCTACAAAAATTCGCCATTCAGAGTTATTATTGATTCGACCACAGTGAAACCGGGGAACCTCTCGTTCGATATTCATTTCATGTCGAAAGACCAGTTTCGGTTATCGCTTACAGAAGGTGAGTTTTCGCAGGAAGTAAAGTTTTTCGAGAAAGTTAATCATCCCCGATTTGCTTTTACCATTGTTCCGGTTGAAGAAAACATAGCTTCGGGAAACTATGTGGATGGGATTTACCGTTTTGCCATCAATACGATGGACAGGCTGACAGGGCAGTACCAGCGGAAAATACAGATGAGCAGCGTTACAGGCGGCTCCACAGTTGTTGAACTGTCGATTCAGGAAAACAACGTGCAAAAGGGTATGGACTTTTTGAATAAACTTGCGCAGGCATCGTGCGATTATACGCTCGACCGTAAAAATTATATTGCAACCAACACCATCACATTTATTGAGAAACAGCTTGCCGGAGCAGCCGACTCGCTGGGCGTTGCCGAAAATGTGCTCGAAGATTTCAGGACACGGAACGCAGTAATGGATGTTTCGCTTCAGGGGCAAACAATTATGACCCGCTCGCGGGAGTTGGAATCACAGCGCGAGGCGCTAAGGCAAAGCCTGAATTATTACGATTATTTGCAGCGGTATCTTGAAGAAAATAAGAGTATTCAGGATATGATAGCGCCGTCGTCGCAGGGGATTGACGACCCTTCGATAACAGGCAACATTGCCGAATTAATGCGCCTGAATACACTCAGGGCACAGGAACTGTTCAACTCAAGCCCCGAAAATCCCAACGTTGTAAGGATGAACTCAAGTATCGACAATTTAAAACGCAGTATTATCGAAACCATCAAGATGGTAAAAAATAATACACAATCGGCGATGGACGACATTAATAACCGCATTATGGCGTTGAGTGGCGACATGCGAAAACTTCCCAAAACCGAACAGGCGATGGCCAATATTCAACGTAAGTATATGCAGAGCGAAGGGATGTACAACTTTTTGATGCAGAAACGCTCCGATGCACAGTTGGCAAAAGCCGGAAATATGCCCGATAACGAAATTATTGAAGAGGCATTGCCGGGAGCTAAAATTGCACCCGACCTGAATAAAACAATTATGCTTATTTTAATTGGCGGCTTGGTGATTCCGCTGGTGATTGTGTTTTTAACGATATTTATGAACGACAAAGTGCTCGATATTGAAGATATTAAATCAATCACTTCGCTGTCGATTATAGGGCAAATCCCTTTTGAACAGCGCAAGGGAGGAAAAAAGAAAAAAGCAATATTCAGCAGCGACCAGCCCAATACCGTTCTTGCCGAATCGTTTCGCAGTGTAAGGGTTTCGATTGGCTTTTACGCCAAGCACAAAACCACAAAAACAATTTTGGTTACCTCAACACTGCCGGGCGAAGGCAAGTCGTTCTGCTCCATCAATCTGGCACACAGTTTTGCACAGCTGGGAAAGAAGGTAATTTTGGTTGAATTTGACATGCGCCGCCCATCGGTTGGACGCCAGCTGGGAATTAAGCCCGAAACAGGATTGAGCCATTACTTTACCGGCGAAAAATCTATCGACAACGTTATTCACAAAGATACGGGGATTCCAAATTTCCATATCATCTTTTCGGGGCAAATACCGCCCAACCCGTCGGAGCTGATTGCCAGCGAAGATACCGCTGCGTTAATTACAACCCTGCAAAACGAGTACGAAATTGTGATTATTGATACGCCACCGCTTGGACTTGTTGCCGATGCGCATCTTCTTACAAGCTACAGCGATGTGAATTTGCTGGTAATTAAACACAATTCTACACCCAAGCCTGTGTTGCGGATGAATCTTAAAGAAGATAAAACAAAGAATACTCCCAATTTGGCAATCATTTTGAACGGAGTTATGTTTCGCAAACGCGAGTACAACTACCAGTATGGCTACGATATGAAAAATAAGTATATTACGCGACAAGCGTAAGAGCGCCATCGAGTATTGCGATTACATCCGCAGTTTGCTGGCATACGAATGATGTTATAAACACAATTTTTGCAAAAAACACCCCGACAGGGTTTAAAATTCTGTCGGGGTGCTCTTTTTTTATACTCAAACAAAAAATGGTTTGCAAATAACAGAGGATTTCAGTTTTATACTCAAACAGAATTGATTTGCGAATAGAAGCAACAATGGGGCATGCCCCATTGCCGGTGCAGCACGGCAGTTGAACCGGATATAAAACCTCTGTTATTGGCTATTTATTTCCTGTTGAGTATAACTGTTCAGTTTTATTTATTGACAAGGGGATTAATCCCCTTGTCGCTTTTATTGGACTTCTTCGGAAAATAGCGACAGGATGTTTTATCTACACCCGCCATCTCATCGCTTTCGCGGATATTCTACCGTTCCTTTTGACAATGGGGCATGCCCCATTGTTGCTGATGTCGCATCTCTATTAACAAGGGGATTAATCCCCTTGTCAGGATGAACGGTTGAGCAGGTGTAAATGTGCGTTTCATACTATTTTCCGAAGAAGTCTATTCGCAAATCACTTCTGTTTGAGTATAGATGAGCGAAACAGAATTTTATCATCGCCCCTGCAATAAAACTTTCACACCCCAAACAGTTATGCCACAGGAGCAGGACACACAGCGCCTCCACCGTCATCGCACAACACATTGTTTGCCTGCGGAGAACGAAAACTTAGCTTTTAGAACCTCTGCACAACTGATGTTACGCACTTGGCTTGAAAAAGCCCAATTTTAATAACCGTAGGCGAGCGAAGCGTTGCCTGCGGACGGAGAATACGCTACACTAGCTGCCCGTAAGGGCAGGACTTATATTTTCACATCGGTTCTGCCCTTACGGGCAGGAATATTCGGTTTCATTTTCCGCATGCAACGCTCCGCTCGCTTGCGGTTACGAAGATTAAGCCTTTTCAAGGCTAC
>JAITVO010000016.1 GCA_031285765.1 Cytophagaceae bacterium
CAAAGCAGTTGCCACTCTGTTGCTGCCTTTGGGAACATGACTGCTGAGAATTTTACCGCCGGATACACGGTTGTTGGGACTCAATCGCAGCCACGAAGTCCACTGTTTTGCGGTGGGAAATTTTTTAATGCTTAGTCTCACTTCACAGTCAATGACCAGTACTGTAGCGTGGCTCACGCCTTTTATTTCCATCAATTCACTTCGTCATTACGCTGCCACGACAGTTTTTCAAGCGGTATTTATATCGGAAAGACATTAGTACACAAATTCGACAGATTTACATGGATGACCACAGATAAAAAAATCCATGTAAATCTGTCGAATCGGTGTACCAATTCAACGTTTTTTTTATATTTCTTCAATTCAGGTCTATTACTTCCTGTAACAGTGTTTTCATCTTTTCGGGCATCTCTTCGCTACCGTATTTTCGGCGGAAAATATCTTCGGCAATCGCCATCGGGTTAATGGTTTGCAACTGTTCGAATGTAATTGCAGCCATTTCGGTTTCTCTTTTGGGAACAACGGCGGCTATACGAGCCAGTCGTACCGATTTTGTTTTTAAAGCCTCCTCAACAGTGTGTCGTAAAGAGGGTTCAGGCTCTGTAATCAAAATTTTCACTTCGAGGTAAGGTGATGTTTCGTTGATTTGGCCTTCGGGCAAAGCGGCAAGTTCAATTATTACATCGCATAGCGGCATTGGCGTGGCAGGAATGGAGAGCAGTTGTGTGGGCACATCAAATTCAATGCGTTCAATGCGGGTCGAATCAGTTATCTCAATCAATGTAACTCCGTGTTTATTGTTTTTTTCGGCAAACGACATTGGCAGTGGCGCTCCTGCGTACCTCACGTTTTCACGCCTCGAAACCCGCTGTGCACAATGCAGATGTCCAAGCGCCGTGTATGCAATTGCACTGTTAAACGAATCGGGCGAAACTGTTTCCAGTCCGCCTATTACGGTACGTTCTGAGCGGTCGTTTTCCGATATTTCGGAACCTGTAGCCTGCAAATGTCCCATTGCAATAACAGGTTGATTTTTATTTTTCACAAACTCATAAAGCATTTCGTACATTTTTTGTACTCCCTGCGCGTAGGTTTCGGCATAGGGATAATCGCCCTGCCGCAAATAGGGCACAGCAAGGCAACAGCCGCCTTTATCAAGCGGAATAATCAGATGGTTAAAGTCAATTTCGCCCTCATCGGTGCGCTTAACGATGCCGCGAACCGAAATATTCATGCTTTCCAGCAAAGAATTGGGCGCTTCGAGGCGAGCAGCTGAATCGTGGTTTCCCGCAACAATAATTATCTGCAAAGAGGGATTTTCTGCTGTAATATCGCGCAAAAACCGGTAATACATTCTTTGCGATTCAGCCGAAGGATTGGGAGTGTCAAAAACATCGCCTGCAATCAGCAGAACATCGGCTTGCTGATTCTGCACCTGCTGGCGCAGCCATTCGAAAAATTTGGCATGTTCCGCTTTGCGGTCGTAGTCAAAAAATGTTTGTCCGATGTGCCAGTCGGCGGTATGAATAATTTTCATAGTTTTAATTTTTATAATTCCAAAATATTGTCATTATTGGATTGGTTGATAAGATACTTTGAAATAAACGACAGATAGATTATTTTAGTTTACAAAGCTGTTTGAATTATTACAAATCAATTGCTGTAAAATTTCGTACCGTTTACCCAGCTACTTTCTACTCTCAATTCTTCATTATTATTATTACCTTTGCACCGCATCAAAAACAACATCATGATACTTTTTTTTGGAGATAAACATTCTCGTATTCTGGCGGTTGAAGTCATAGAGCGCTTGCCGCAAGCCGATATTGAAAAGCTCGAATGGCTTTTTGGCAATGTTAAACACATCGAAGATACGTTGCTCGACGGTGTCTTTACAGGTCCGCGCCGCGAAATGATTACGCCGTGGAGTACCAATGCGGTCGAAATTACCCGCAATATGGGCGTCAGCGGCATTGTACGCATCGAAGAATTTACTTGCATCGAAGACAAACTTGTGCCTATCGACGCCATGCTTCAGCGTATGTACGAAGGGCTTAACCAGCACGTGTTTACCATCAACAAACAGCCCGACCCGATTGCGGAAATCGACAACATTGCCGCGTACAATCTTCGCGAAGGACTTGCATTGAGCGATGAAGAGATTGATTATTTGAACAGATTGACAGAAAAGCTCGGACGCAAATTGACCGACAGCGAAGTGTTTGGCTTTTCGCAAGTAAATTCTGAGCATTGCCGCCACAAAATATTCGGTGGTCAGTTTATTATCGACGGCAAAGAGATGGACGATTCCCTTTTCGGGATGATAAAACGCACCTCGCGCGAAAATCCGAACCTCCTCGTATCGGCATACAAAGACAACGTGGCATTTGTCGAAGGTCCAAAAGCTGTACAGTTTGCTCCCGCATCGCACGACAAACCTGACTTTTTTACCGAAAAAGAGATAGAAACCGTGCTTTCGCTCAAAGCCGAAACGCACAACTTTCCCACCACCGTTGAGCCGTTCAATGGCGCGGCGACTGGTTCGGGCGGCGAAATACGCGACCGCATGGGCGGCGGCAAAGGCTCGCTTCCCTTAGCGGGAACTGCCGTTTACATGACTGCCTATCCGCGCCTTAGCGACGGACGCAAGTGGGAAGAAACGCATCCCGAACGCAAGTGGCTCTATCAGGAACCAAAAAAGATATTAATAAAAGCGTCGAACGGTGCAAGCGATTTTGGAAACAAATTCGGGCAACCACTTATTTGCGGTTCGGTGCTTACGTTTGAACATTTCGAAAATAATAAAAAGTTTGCCTACGACAAAGTCATTATGCTTGCGGGCGGCGTTGGCTATGCCCGCAAAGGCGACAGTTTGAAAGGCGATCCCGCAGCCAGCGAAAAAGTAGTGGTGCTGGGCGGCGACAATTACCGCATCGGTATGGGCGGCGGCGCAGTGTCGTCGGTTGCTACGGGCGAATACAAAAACGCTATTGAACTGAACGCCGTGCAACGCTCCAATCCCGAAATGCAACGGCGCGTAATGAACGCCATTCGTGCCATGGTCGAGAGCAACGTCAATCCCATTGTTTCCATTCACGACCACGGCGCGGGCGGGCATCTCAACTGCCTTTCGGAATTGGTGGAATCGACTGGTGGAACCATTCATCTCGACAAACTGCCTGTGGGAGACCCCACGCTTTCGGCGCGTGAAATCGTTGGGAACGAATCGCAGGAACGCATGGGACTTGTGTTGGACGAAAAGGCGATTGACACGCTGCGCCGAGTTGCCGAGCGCGAGCGGTCGCCCATGTACGTGGTGGGCGAAACCACAGGCGACATGCAGTTTCGTTTTATTGACGATAAAGGCAATGCGCCCATCGACCTGCAACTCTCCGATTTCTTTGGCAATCCACCCCGCACCGTGATGCGCGACGAAACGGTTGTGGAACATTATGCCGAACTTAATTACGATGCATCGAAAATCAAAGAATATATTCAACAGGTGCTTCAACTCGAAGCTGTTGCCTGCAAAGACTGGCTTACCAACAAGGTTGACCGCTCGGTGGGTGGGCGCGTTGCCAAACAGCAGTGTGCTGGCGAAATACAGCTTCCGCTGAACAACGTTGGCGTGTCGGCGCTCGACTATCGCAACACAACAGGCGTTGCAACAGCCATAGGACATGCGCCCGCCGTTGCGCTTATCAATGCCGAAGCAGGCTCGGTAATGGCTGTTGCCGAGTCGCTCACCAACATTGTTTGGGCGCCGCTAACGCATGGATTGAAAGGCGTTAGCCTCAGCGCCAACTGGATGTGGCCGTGCAAAAACAAAGGCGAAGATGCACGGCTCTACTCTGCCGTAAAGACGTTGAGCGATTTTGTTTGTAAGTTGGGCATCAACGTTCCCACAGGCAAGGATTCGCTGTCGATGACGCAAAAATATCCCGACGGCGACAAAGTATTTTCACCAGGTACTGTCATTGTTAGCGCAAGCGGTGAAGTATCGGATATTCGCAAGGTAGTTGAACCCGTTTTGGTAAAAGATACAAACACAACGCTGCTGCATATCGACCTTTCGTACGATTCGCTGAAACTTGGCGGCAGCAGCTTTGCGCAAATACTGAATCAGTTGGGCAACAAAGCGCCCACCGTTACCGACGCCGATTATTTTACAGATGGCTTTGCTGCGTTGCAGGCGTTGATTAGCGAGGATTTGATACTTGCGGGACACGATATTTCGGCAGGCGGATTAATTACAACGCTTCTCGAAATGTGTTTTGCCAACTGTTCGCACGGCTTACGAATTGATCTTTCAACCTTCAGCGAAAGCGATATTATTAAAATACTGTTTGCCGAAAACGCCGGCGTTGTGGTTCAGGTGTGCGATTTGGCAAGGGCAGCCGCCATACTCGAAGCGCACGCCATTCACTTTGCCCTGATCGGGCAAATCGTTGAAGCGCGTACCCTCACCATTGCAGGCAAAGGCGACGATATTGTTTTGGATATTGACGCTATGCGCGATGTGTGGTTTCGTACCTCCTACCTGTTCGAACTTCGCCAGAGCGAAAGAGAGCAGGCAGAAGCGCGGTATGCAAACTACAAAAGTCAGCCGCTCCATTTTCGTTTTCCCGAAAGGTTCAGCGGTATTTTTCCGATGGAGGCGGAACGGAAAAAGGCGCATGCTGCCATTATCCGCGAAAAGGGTTGCCAGTGCGACCGCGAAACGGCATGGGCGCTTTATCTTGCAGGCTTCGATGTAAAGGATGTGCACATGACCGACCTTGTGTTGGGGCGCGAAACGCTTGAAGATGTGAGCATGATTGTTTTTGTTGGCGGATTCTCCAATTCCGACGTGCTTGGCTCGGCAAAAGGCTGGGCAGGTGCATTTCGATACAATGAAAAGGCGCGTGTGGCACTCGAAAAGTTCTTTGCACGTGAAGATACACTTAGTTTGGGCATCTGCAACGGCTGCCAGCTCATGGTAGAGCTGGATTTGATTTATCCCGAACATGCCCAAAAGGTGAAGATGCTGCACAACGATTCGCACAAATTCGAGTCGCAGTTTGTAGGCGTAGAGATACCCGAAAACCACTCGGTAATGCTTCAATCGCTTGCAGGCAGCCGTCTTGGAATATGGGTGGCGCACGGCGAAGGCAAGTTCAGCTTGCCAAGCGAGGAGCATCACATCGCCCTCCGCTGGGGCTACGATACTTACCCCGCCAATCCCAACGGCAGCAACCAAAGCGTAGCAGGCATCTGTTCGCACAACGGTCGTCACTTGGCTATGATGCCCCACTTAGAACGCGCCACCTATCCATGGCAGTGGGCGCACTACCCAAACAACCGCCACGACGAGGTTTCGCCATGGATTGAGGCGTTTGTGAATGCGAGAAAATGGGTGGAGAGAAATAATGCAATTACGAACTAAAATTTACGAATTACGGTGTATGAGGCTGTCCCAAAAGTATGACAGCCTCTTATTTTTTGCTATATTGTTAAAAAGTAGTATCTTAGCGCTTCCAAACACTCCTCAAAGCAATGGCAAAGATTGTCTTTAAAGCGCTAAGTAGCAACCAGTATATCCTGTTTCCAACTAATTTGTTGGAACGTATTCCGGCTAACCATCCGGTATTAATCGTCAATCAGGTCGTAGATCAACTCAATATCGACCGCCTTTTATACTCAAACAAAAATGGTTTGCAAATAACAGGGAATTCCAGTTTTAACTGTTCAGTTTTATTTACTGGCAAGGGGATTAATCCACTTGTTGCTTTTATTCGCAAATCAATTCTGTTTGAGTATAGATGAGCGAAACAGAATTTTATCATCGTCCCTGCAATAAAACTTTCACACCCCAAACAGTTATGCCACAGGAGCAGGACACACAGCGCATCCACCGCCATCGCACAACACATTGTTTGCCTGCGGAGAACGAAAACTTAGCTTTTAGAACCTATGCACAACTGATGTTACGCACTTGGCTTGAAAAAGCCCAATTTTAATAACCGTAGGCGAGCGAAGCATTGCCTGCGGACGGAGAATACGCTACACTAGCTGCCCGTAATGGCAGGACTTATATTTTCACATCGGTTCTGCCCTTACGGGCAGGAATATTCGGTTTCATTTTCCGCATGCAACGCTCCGCTCGCTTGCGGTTACGAAGATTAAGCCTTTTCAAGGCTAC
>JAITVO010000022.1 GCA_031285765.1 Cytophagaceae bacterium
CAATTTGCCTGAAAATATAAGCGAAGCATTGCAAAAAATACTTGCAGAAATGCCGGAACTTGTAGAAGGTTTGCCGTGGTATCAGAGCGACCACAGTTTATTTTTGCAAAATGGCTGTCTGGCAATTGCTGTCAGTTCGCAGTGGTTTATTGAAAATATGGCATGTCAGGAAATCACGCACACGCCAAAAGATAATCTTGGTATTGTTGATTGCGAGCGAGTGGCAGAGTGCGTGCTTGGTATTGCGGAGTTGGTTGGAAGAATATAAAATCAATTAAATGTTTTGAAGGGATAGGGAACAGATAATAATAGCACACCCGAATACCTGCCATGAAATAGTTCGTATATCTTTCGGATGTACGGACTGTTTTGCAATTTATTAACGCTTTGTGTGCCCCTTCTTGTTAGACAAAAATTTGTACCTTTGCATCCTCAAAACAATATAAACAGTACCGCCCTTTGCGGACGTTTTGAATGTTGCGCTCTTTGGCATGACCGCCGCAGCATGGCACGAAGCCAACCCAGATCTCAAGGGCAACGTCCGTGACTACGCCACCATTAACGAGCTGATTTGCCTCTCAAACATGGAAAACCTGAACGCCATCTTCATCAACGAAGGACTTCCGCAGTGCGAACGGCTGATAAAGCTGAATCAAATCGCCATTCAGCAAATGCGCGTGCTGGCAGACGTAGAGGGTAGAAAGCTGTTGAAGTAAATTATTAGCTGCCATTGAAGACGCCTTTGAGGGTAATACAGGATTTGTCGGAATAGAAAAATACCATTAGAACATTTTACCATGATTGAAATTCGGACATTAACAATCAACGACACAGATGCGCTGATAGTACTGTTGGCGCAACTGTGGACAGACAAACCGATTGACCGGACTGAGGTTAAACGGGTTATCGAAAAAGGATTGAACAGCGGCTCCCAAACATATATCTGTGCAACCGACGGCGGGAAACTGATTGGATATTGCTCGCTGACGGTTAAAAACAATTTGTGGCTGGAAGCCAACAGCGGTATTGTCGATGAACTGGTGGTTGACGAAGTGCATAGAAATCGAGGGGTGGGTAAAATGTTAATGGCAGAAATCGAAAGAATCGCCAAAGACAGCGAGTGCAAGCGATTGGACGTGGAAAGTGCAGATCACAGGGTTGTAGCGCATGAATTTTACGAAGAACTCGGATTTGAAAAATACGAATACTCGTCATACTATTTTGCAAAAGAAATATAGATTTTATGACTGGAAACGAATTAATCGAAAATTCAGATAGAGTCCAAGCTTCACCGCAACAAGCCGGCCACCAAAATCAATATGGAAGCCTTACAGAAACATGTTAAAGAGTTACCCTGACAGTTATCAGCGTGAACGTACAGAACATTTTAGTGTAAGTTCGAGCTGTATCCTGTATGCTTTGCGGCGTTTGCGTATCAGCAAAAAAACACTGTTTGCATCCAAAGGTAGATGCAAACAAAAGAGTTGAATTTGCAGCAAAGTTGCACCGGTATGAGCAGGTAGAATGCCGTCGTATTATTTATGTGGATGAGAGCGGATTTTTCGTGGACGCCCCAAGTGAGCGCGGTTGCTGCCTTAGATGGAATAGATGCTATGGCAGCAAGGATTAGCACAGCAGAGGGAGAGTGAATGCGATTGGGGCTGTTCTTCATTTCAAAACAGTAAATATCTGTTTATTTGAAGAAAATATCAATGCAGATGTTTTTCATGCGTGGATAACCAAACAACCCATTCCGGCACTGCCTGAAAGGTCTGTTATTGTGATGGACAATGCCTGCCGCTTTTCATCAAAGGAATGATACGCTGAATGAGATCTGGACGAGGAAATACGATGTTTTATTCTTACCTCCATACAGCCATGATTTGAATCCCAGTGAAAAGAAATGGGCGCAGGCTAAAAAACATCAGAAAAAAACGAGAATGTAATCCGTATCAGCTTTTTGAAACTTTTTTGGTATAAGTTTTTATGATGAGTTAGCTATAACAAGAAACATCGCTGTTTGCAAAGGTAAAACAGAATAGGATGTATAAAGTAACCATTGGGCTGGTGTTCCGCAGTGGAGCACAGCTGTGCGTTTCATGCATGAATACGCTGTCAGATACTCATCCGTATCCGCCATCGGTCGGGATAAAGATTGTTGATGCGAGTTCCGGCATTTTTACCGAACCCCAGTATTACTCCTTTATGCTTTAGTACAGTAAAACCTTTGGGAGAATCGAAAGGCGGTAATGTTTCGCCTTTAAGGTATTTGAGCGCTAATGGGAGTTCGAGTTCAATTTCGGGAAAACTGCTGTTGTTTATGAATGCTGTACTCATGGCGAGGTTGTGCGCTGGCGCAAATCCTTTTTTCGACTGCTCGCCAAGCAGTATTCCGTATTCGAGTATATTTAGCGACTGCCTGATGCGGTACAATTCTTTCGCACAAGTTGCCGAAAATGCGCGAATCGATTCCTTATCCTCAAAAAAAATCCATTCGGTTTGAGGTTTGAGTAATGATGCAAAACTGTTGTTTCGGCTCACTTTTATAAATCTGTCTTTTGCCGATGTCTTGATTTTGTCGCTTTCCTCCTCTCTTCCTTTTCGGATTGCGGCAATAAAAAAGCCTTCGCCTCGCGTACGATGCGGATAAAACGAAAGCCCATTCCCTGCACCAATGTCAATTGCGACAACGCCCCACTGTTCGGGTATATTCAATGGCAAAATTTCAGCATTGTAATGCTCGGCAAAATCTTGAATATTTTTTTCATTCTCGGTGGGATTAAAGGTACATGTACTGTAAATCACAATTCCGTCCGGTTTCAACGCTGCCCATACAGCATCAAGAATATCTCGCTGGCGAACGGCGCAACCTGCTGCGGAGGCTTCGCTCCACCCGTCAATAGCGCGAGTGTCCTTGCGAAAAAGCCCTTCGCCCGAACAGGGCGCATCAACAACAATAATATCGAACAAAGCGTCTAATTTCGTAAAATCAGCGGGTGCGTTTCGTGTAACAACGCAATTAGGTGTGCCCCATTTTATCATATTCTCCAGTAGAATTAAACTTCGACTCTTGACAATCTCGTTGCACACCAAAACACCTTTACCTTGCAGCCATGATGCTATTACTGTTGACTTGCCCCCCGGCGCCGCGCACAAATCAAGTACAACAAGCTGCTCGGAAACCGGATTGAGCGAGCGCAAAACCCAGTCGAGCATCATACTGCTCGCCTCTTGCGGGTAGTAACATCCGGCATGAAACAGTGGGTCGAGCGTGTACACCGGTTTTTGTGACAAATACCGCCCTTCAGCGCACCACGCAACCGTTTCCATATCCGTCCACGCTTCGGTTGGCTTCTGCGCGTTTTTCCTTACGGAGATAACAGGCGAACCACACAGTGCTTCGAGAAAAGCAGTCGCGTCGTCATTTAACTGTAACTCTATTCTTTTAATAAATGGTTCGGGAAAGGGATACAAAATATAATGTTTTTTAATGTGTGATTAATGTAAATTTTATTGCAAGCAACGCACCAACATCGTATCTGTTCAATCATTGCTTATTGTACCAGCAATAACTATGCCTTACCATACAAACTAGTAGAATCCACAAACGTAATGCCAGTACATTCTCCAAAACAGACCCTATTCAAAAAAACATCATCGGCATAAAAACACATAGAATAGCTGGACAAATCTGTTGTAAGGCACAGCTTTAGGAAAATATTTTTTTAATAAATGCAGATACAGTAAAAGTAAAAACGTTTAAAATTACAAAATTGAAGGGCGTCAAAATGGTCATTATCTCACTGTTGTATAATCCACAAGGGCGATTTCAGCGTTTTTTTGCTTTGAGCCAATTTTGGAAGTTCGTTGACAACATGGGCTAATTTTAAGCAAAAATCGTCTGTAACACAGAAAATTTCAATGATTTTGTCTGGGATAAGCATGATTGAAATTATTAGTTTATTTATTTGATTTTCAGCTGTAAATATAGCTAAACATCTCCGATTATGCAACTTTTTTTGAAATTTTCTTGTCCAAAACTCAGGTTGATAAGTGTGTGAATATCTGTCTTTTATTTTAAAGACTTGTCTGAGAAAATCTAATGAATAACTCATCTGCAAAGGTATGTGATGTTATTTAGGGTCTGCTGAAAAAGTCAAGCTACTGCAGAAGGCGATATTTTCAGGCAGCATGCACTCGTTCGAATCCAATCCCTTGTAGAGGGCTTAATTTTTGACATCTCCATGCTAAAAAAGTTAGGTTTGTTCGGTTCAGAGTATGGCGTACCAACCCGGTTATCTTAACCAGGTTGATCACCATTAGGATGGTGGCTATCCAGGAGCCGCTTGTATGAGCCAGTCTTGCTTTGATTCGATTCATGCCGTATGTTGTTTTAG
>JAITVO010000029.1 GCA_031285765.1 Cytophagaceae bacterium
TAATCAACTCGAAAATCGTCAATATGGTTGCATATTTCTTCGTTTTTACCCAAAAAGAGCAATCCGCCGTAGGTAAGTTTGCCGTTCTTTACGATATGCAATTTACTGTTAAATGCTTCGTTGTTCAATTTATTGTAGTGCAAACTTGGAATCATTCGTTGCAGATAATCGCGAAAATTGCTGTATGATTCGGCATTAAGCGAATCTGCACTTGTGCCTTCAACAACTTTTCCCGACATTGTGCCAAATTTTTGGTCGCGATAAAGGGCGTTGATTTCAAACTCGCTTGCTTGCTGATCGCCGCTGCCTGTGCGAATGAAAGTGTTTTGCACTCCGTTGAAATACACCGGTTTAATATCGGATGACGGAATGTAAAACGCCAACACATTTTTGCCATCAATTTTATATCGCTTTGCCTGCGGCGACAGTTTGATATTGAATTTCGTTTTGGAGCGAAGTGTCGTAAGCATATCGTTTTCCAATTTTTCAACATTATCAACGCCTACTACTTCAAACTTCTTCTTCTTTTCCGATACACCGAAAACAATCCAACCGCCCGAAGTATTGGAAAATGTCGAAACCGTTTCCCAAACATCTTTCGGGACATCTGTCTTGGCAGTTTTGACTTCAAAATTGTCCCACTCAATGTCTTGCAAGTGTCCCAACAATTCTTCTTTTGTCATATTATTATTTCGATTTTCAGACATGATATTTCGATTTTTATAATATTTCTATTTTTTCAATTTTCAGTCCCATATCAAATGCTTCTGAAATTTGTTCAATAATTCGTTGTTTGGTATCTGTATCGCAGTTTGTCATAACGTATAATCCATTGCCTATCGACTTTTGAGCTTTTTCATAAAGAGGTAAAACCGTATCGGAAACGATATTTATTTTGTTTACAAAGATGCCTAATTCCTGCACTCTGGAAGCCCCAACCGATTGAATTACATCTATCAAGGTTTTATAGACAATCCGCTCTGAAACAACACGACCATCGGGATAAGTTACTTTTAAAATGTGCAATTTTCGTTTTTCGCTGCCGGAAAAATTTTCCTGTTCGTGCGTTGTAATGTATTGTATTTGCGGCTCTGCGACAATGTATGTTTCTTTTTCTGACAAAAATTCGACAAATTGAATGTATTTCTTTAACGCACAACTGTACATTTTCTTGCCTATTTCGTCAAGTATCATATACTCTTGATTATTAAACAATTTAGGCAGCCACAAATTGAGAAGCGAAATATCGGTTATTTTAAAAATATCATCTAAGTCAGGGTTTAAATATTTTCTAATACCCTCTGAAATTCTTCCTGAAAGAGCGTGTACATAATTAGAAATAGATTTTTCAGACAGGTTTGTATCCTGCATATAATTGATAAATCTGCTTCTTACATTATCAATAGAATATACTTTATGAGTAATTTCTATTTGTTCGTCATTATCATTTGCCTCTGAAACAGATTCTTCAAAATCAATTTCTTTGACTAATATTTTCCAATCAGTCAATTTCATTGCGGGGAATTGTCCTTTATAGAAATCTGCGGCATGTTGCCATGCCTGCAAGGTGCGCTTTTGCTCTATGAGGGGTTTTAGTTGTTCAATCAACGCGCTGTCTGTTATTTTCAGCAATTTCCCGTTGGAAACAAACAACTTATTTTCTTCAATAGGCTCCGTTTCATTGACTACTTCATGGGTATCATTCGTATTTTTGTTAAGTGGGAAAAAGGTATCAATTTGATTAAAGAAACTAACCAAATCCACACGTTTGAAAAGAACAGGCTCGTCATCGTTTTTGAGGCGTTTACGCAGGAATATTCCCTGCGTAACTTCTTCCTGAAAAAAACGACGAGAGTAGAACGAAACGCTTTTTTTCTCGTTCAGGCGAGTTTTGACAATATGAAAATTCCAACACACCAATACATCGTTGTTTTGGTCGTAGCCTAAAAATATAAACGGAATATGTGATTTTTTTATTTCTTCAAATTCATCGCGTATGGGTAACTGCGCCCGCGTGGTGTCGGGGCGGTCAGTAAAATAAGCGGAAGATAGATTTTTGACATACACATAGTATTCTTTTCCGTCAAATGACATTAAGAAAGGCTGCATACCTTCTCTATATGAAAATTTTGACGAAGTTGCCAAAACCTCAATCATTAACTGCCGTAACGTTTCGGGATATGTTTTTTCTATCTTCATATCTGTATGCTTCTAAAAAGTGGACTTTGCGAGGTATCGAAGATTTTATCTTTAATGGTAACAACGCGAGAAAGGTCGCAGTCTAAACGCACATTACTAATTTCTTCGGGTATATTATTACTGCTGATTGAGGGAATATCTTTGAAATCGAAAAAGGCGAGAGTGTCAAGTGCTTGTTGATAATCGAAATAGGCATCAAACACCTTATCTAAATCGCTGCCAAGCGTTTGTGATAAAATTTCGTTTAATCTAAATTGCAGTTGCAAATTCTGTACGCGCTTGCAAATGGAATCTATCAGGTCAAAGATATTTTTTCCCTGTCCGGTTTGAATAACAAAGAGCGAAGCTATCAACAAATTAGAATTTCTATTAGGATTCAGTTGTTCGAGTGTGAAACTGTGAACTCGCCGAGCTGCTGAGGTACTTTTGACTTCTATCTTATCCTGTCCATCATTGAAATCAAACTTGTCGTCGGGCGAGGAGTGCCACGACTGTATCAGATATTCGGGATATTTTGCTTGTTCTATAACAAATAATTCTGCCCAAAGTCCCTGTATTGTTTTGCGCGGCGGGCGGCTGAAACGGCTAAACAAGTCTATCAGTTTTTGAATTTCCGTTTTGAGTTGTCTGTGCGTGGGGCTTGCAGGTAGCTGTTCCAGCACGATACAGACTACTTCAAGAAAATATTGTTGAAAATCAACACTTTCAGTTTTTAAGGAAATGATTGTATAAATGTTGTCAGACTGTTCGTTCCCTTCCGATAATCGGCAGGGACGGTTGAAAAGGACGGATATAAATTCAAGATTTATATCCAATGAATGAACGGTGTTGCTACATTCAATAAAAAACATCGGGTATCCTTCGGGGGAAATACCGAGTTTATGTTTTTGCGTAAACGGCAACGAGGCAGCCGAAAAACTGTCTTTGAGCATCGTTTCCTTTCGTTGCAGGTCTGCAAATATTTTATATATCGAATACCCCATACCTGTTCTAATTTTCGTTTTGACTTTCTGTTTCTATATAATTAATGGCGAAATCTTCTGGATAGTAAATAGCTAATGTGTAAGCGACTTTGTTACCCCAATTAATGGATTCGCATTTAAGTCTAATTTTATGAATTTGAATACAGATAGAATCTTCAAATTTTATTTTTGCATCACCCGGATAGACCTCTTTCCCTGAAGTAGAACGTCCCGTATGCAATTCTTTCAACTTCATCGTATCTTTATTAAAGGCACGCTCGCGAGCATCTCCCGCATACGCCATCTGGATAATATAGGCATGTTGCAGCGGTTTTTTCTCCTTTTGTGCAAGATATTTCATATATCTGATTGTTGCCTGTTTACGGGCTGCATCGGGCATATTGGAAGATTTGAAATCGGAAAGGAACTCTATTACTTTTTGTATGGGTAATTTGACGTAACGGTGATTGCGGTCGGGTGTTCCGTAGTCTTTTCCGTTTACAAAATTTGTTTGAGCTATAAAATGTTTCACGGAGCGGGTATTCTCATCAATTGCTTGGAAGGCGTTCATTTTGCGCCAACCATTCAGTTTTGTTTGAACGGTGTTTACTGAAAGAATATTTTTGCGTGTAGCATTCAGCCTTGGTGTTATTAACAGTTGCTGTTCAACGTCTTCCAAAGAGGAGTATTCTTTGAGCCAACCTCGCATTTCTTCTTCGTGATCAACATATTCGGCATATTCTATTATGGTTTCTTCGGGTAAATATACCCTACATGATTTCAGATAATTTAATTTGTAGCCAAAGAAGCGACAGCGTTGTTGAATGGTGTCGGCTGTGGATTTGCCAACGCTGTAACGAGGCATATAGGTAACAGCCAGATTTTCGACTGTAAAGCCACGATTGAGCATTTCAGCTCCAACCAAGATATGAGAAGGATAGCCGTCCCAGTCTATTTCTCTGTTTTCGCCCTGCTTTTTTGTTCTGCTTATTATCAGTTCAATGTTTGTATCAAAAATGACATCTCGTAATTGAGCCAATATTTCATCAAAGGTCGGGACAATATCATCAGGCGAATTGTAGTATCGGATAATTTCGGGATAAACTTTCCTGAATGAATTAATCAGTTCTATTCTGGCTAAATCATTTTCATCGCTATTTATCTGCTCTGTCCACAAGTCAATCAAGTTTTTTGTCCAAGTGTGGAATGCCTGACTTGCATCTTGGTCTTTGTCGGCGTGAATCATCATTGACAGATACCGTTCTCTTTTTAGAATACGGACAACTAAAGCGACATTCATTAAGTGAATCTGCAATGCTTCAATAAGCGTTTTAGGACAATCTTTTAATTGATTTTTTCTACTGTTGAAAACCTCATTTTCGGGTATAGTAATAACTAACTCCGGTTTATCTTTGAAAAACGTTTTGCCACCAGTGTATCTTTTACCCGGCGTTAAAACAGTATGATATTTGGGAGAAAGCAAGTCTAACATACTAATCAGTAACGGTCCTTGCGGAGTGGCTGTGTACTGAATGTAGGAATGATTTGAGATTGAGGCTTTCAATCTCAAAATGCTACTGTAAGTCGTTGTATAATCATCATCTTCCCATTCTTCCGAAGTATTTTTCTTTTCACTGTTTTTATGTGCATATCCGTTCAGGCTTGCTTGGTCTGCCTCATCATCAATAATTAAAACGGCACTATTTCCTAATATGGATTTTACCTGCTGTGAATTAAAAATATCGGCAAGCGTGTAAATATACTTGTGGTGCTTCAATACGGTAATTAAAATTGCAGGCTTTGTCCCTATTTGCAACTCGTTTTTAATGCGCTGTACATCATCGGTTGAGGGATTTTCATGCAATTTATAAAATTGGTTATTGGCGCCATTGTTTATTAAATCTTTACGCAGTCGCTTTGTGGTTTGCGTTAGCAGATTATTTTTTGTTCCTGCAAAATAGACAATTATTCTAAATCCATTATCATTTGCCATTGCAGACAAGGCTGTGAAAGACATTGTTTTTCCACTCTGAACATATCCGAAAGCAAGATTTGTTATTGATTGTGCTTCATTTTTGCTTGGATTGGTGCAATGTGATAAAATATCTGTTGTTTCAGCCAACAGATTATCAATTTCGTCTTGGTCGAGTTTACTCCGTAAACGGTCAATGAGTTCGGTTGTTCTTTCTCCGATAATGGGCGTAAAGCCATTGTTTGAGTGTGGGGATAGTATTTGTATTTCCATCTTTATTGAAGCATATAATTATTGAATAAAAGCCTGATATTTGAGGCATTACTTGTTCCTCTGTTGGGAGCCATGATTTCAGCCAAAGCAAGTGCTTTGAAAATTGCCACAACAGGCTGATAATTATCGGCTTTCTTGAATTGGTCGAAATGAGTAAAAAACGGGTGTGCAAGATTTATTTTACAAACGATAATACTACTGTTCGTTGAATCAAACAGGCTTGTACCTGTTTCCGAAACGACCGAATACAATTTATCGGTGGTTGCATCATTCACTAAATCCACTCTAAGCGTATAATCTATTCCGTTTAACGAAAATGAGTCGGAATGACTATCCAATGCTTTCGCTTTTTGTATGGAAGTTTCAGACTGTTCCGTTTGTTGGATATTCTGTGCTTTGGTTTCTGCTTCCTGTACCTTTTTTGTGAGTTCGCGAGGTTTGGTTTCTTTTTTTAGCGTGGAGGTTATACTTTTGGCTATCTTGGAGGTTTCTTCCTTTGCCCGCTGTCTATAATTTTCCGCTTGACCGTATAAATCAAACTCAGGCATCGTTAATTCGTCTTTTAAACCTACGATAAAGGTGTATAAATCATCTTCATCTGTAAATTTATTCTTATTGAATGACACCTCAAAGCCTTCGAGTTCAATCTCTCCGAAAATCCTTTTGTAACGTGGCGAACCTACCTGTCCGCAAAGAATTGGCGGATAATATTTTTCTTCGATAATTCTTCCGCGCCTTAATAAGGCAATGCCGTTAGCCGCTTGCTGCATTTGTTTGAGAATAGCAATAAAGCCTTTGGCTTTGTATTCGCCTAACTCAAAGTCAATTTCTTTTTTCCAAAGAATATTCGCTCCCTCGGGATTTTTATGATACGGTGCATCCAAAATTTCATAATCGGGATAAGATAACAGTTCTTCATTTACAAAAATTCTTATTTCATTGTTTCTTATGAATTTTCGGTAATAGCTGGATACATGCCGTTTTATTTTATCCATTTGGTTAATTGTAGGAGCCTTGCTTGAAAGGTTGGAAAGTACTATTTTAGTATAGTGCTCGTTTTTGGATTTGGGAGTTTCTACGACAATCAGTTCTTCTCTGTTTTCACGTATGACTTTCTGCAAATCAAACTCCGTGTAGCGTTCTACGGATTCACCTAAAGTCGTCGTATAAACACACCAATTATCTGCCAGCCAAACGGAAGCAGTCTTCATTCCCATACCAAACTCATTCAAACCTGTTGCATCCAACGGGACATAAGCCGGCTTAAAGGCACTCTCGTAGCTTTCGGAACTGATACCTGCCGCATTGTCGGTGATTGTGATTGTTCTTGCCTCCCAATCAACTGCTATCCTGATTTCCAATTTATAATCAGGTTCGGCAGCCAATAGATTATCTTTATTATTCAGCCAACTTTGCACGGCATTATCAACATACTCTCCGAGCGTGTTGGAAACCGTGTTGTTCAATGCTCGAAAGGTACTATAAACACTTGGTTGTAATGCAATAGATACTTTATTTATCTGCTTCATAATCTATCAATAAATTTTCTGCTATCCTTTTTACGACCTCCACATTTACCGCGTTGCCAAAAGCACGAAAGGCTTTGGCAATAGTGTTAGGGGGTTCTATACCTTCCATACATTGGAGTTTTGCGGCTTCTTTGCGTGTCATGTATCTGCCTGTTTCTCCGTTTGGTGTTTCAATCCAAGGGAAAATAGGAATTTGCGTTGTTGTTAAAACCAAAGCTGGCGAAAATGTCGGTTTTTTTACTCGGATACCCGAAGGGCGAAATTGGACGATTTTATCGTTTATAGTGGGCTGTTCTTCATACCCGCAATTCCATTCAAATTTTTGGTGGCTGTTCTCAAAATCTTTGATTTTATGAATCCAACCGTCAATCCAAGACTTGTTTTTTTTGTAAAATTCTCTGTTCTGACGGATAAACTGCTTTTTCCAATCGGGAAAAATTTTGTTTTTTTCTGATAAGATTGGATTTGCATATATTGGTAAGCAATTAAAATAATCATCTCTTGAATTGCCTCTTATTTCCTGTCCAAAGGCGCCTTTATAACGTAACAATTCTTTATCAGGTTGATAATGAGGTGAACGTATTTCAAATTTATACGTTGCTCCAAACTCCATTGCCCAGATTGGGAAAGTGGGGAGTTCTGCCTCATTTGCAACAAGTAAATCCAAAAACTCCTGCCAAACTTTCAAGTGATTTCGAGTAACATCTTTCAAAGTCATATAGTCGGCATCTTCGGGGATAATTATATCATTGATATTACAGTCGG
>JAITVO010000066.1 GCA_031285765.1 Cytophagaceae bacterium
TTAGCCTGTCTGCATTGAGTAAAATCATCAGAAACAAACTCAAACTTTGTTATAAAAAAAAACGATCTATCCTGCAGAACAGCATTGAGAGGAGGTTCGAATAAAACGCGAGGCATGGAGTTCCGAACAGCCTGAAATGGCTATTGACAAACTTGTATTCATTGATGAAAGCAGTATCGATACGGGTATGACCGTTGATACTGTGATTATCAATCTGCACAAAGTCGCGGATGGGTTACTGCACCGATTGTTGGATTCGGATAAAGGACTGCGCGACTGCTTGTTTCGACATTGGCAATTCCACTTCTTTTACTGAGTAATGAAATTTTCTTATCTGTTCGCCGAAACCTATTTAGTTGTCCACGTATTTATAGAGGACGATAATTTTGTAGATGTCGGTGTAATCCGGAAAACAATTAAGGGAACCTCTAAAAACTCAAAGTTTGAGGCTTGCGAGGCGATAAAAGCGCAGTTTACATGAAGGTAAATGAGCATTTTACCGTCCGAAGCATAACGAAGAAATTGGAGTTTTTAGAGGTTCCCTTAATTACATCGTAATCAAAATCAACACCGTTTCTACCTGTGGGTGTGCGGTCAACTCCCCTGATAACTACAAGTGCGGATGCCGAAATTATTTTAGTCGTATTCATAGTCGAATGATTTAAAAGAGCATCCAGTCATCGTCGCCGGTTTACTGCCCCAGATAAAAATTGGGACTACTTAGATTGCCATTATCATTATATTTGTTTATCTGCGCGATGTCAGCCATTTTTACGTTACCCTGAAAACAGTAGAAATGAGGCACGCCCCATCTCTACTGTTTTACCATACTTTATTTTTCAATATTTACATTTTCCACTGCCGCTTTTTTCGTTTTTGCTTTTTCGGCGCTCTTGCTCGATAACATGCTGTAGATAGCTGGTACTACAAACAGGGTGAGGAAAGTTGAGAAAACCATTCCGCCTGTTACGGCAATCCCCATGGATACGCGGCTTTCGGAGCCTGCACCGAAAGCGAGTGCCATTGGTAAAATACCGAGTATGGTGGAGAGGCTAGTCATTAAAATGGGTCGGAAACGCGATGCCGCTGCTTCGCGAATGGCTTCGGCAACAGTCAGTCCCTCTTCTTTGCGCTGATTGGCAAATTCAACAATCAAAATTCCGTTTTTGGTAACCAAACCTATCAGCATAATGATACCAATTTGACTGAAGATGTTCATGGTCTGGTCGAAGTACCAGAGCGAAATCAAAGAGCCTGCCAATGCGAGTGGCACCGAAAGCATTACAATGAGCGGGTCGGAGAAACTCTCGAACTGTGCCGCTAATACCAGATAAATCAGTACGAGCGCAAGCAAAAATGCAAACAAAAGGCTGGATGAACTTTCAACAAAGTCGCGTGAGTCACCTGTGAGCGTGGTACTGAATGTTTCGTCCAAAACTTCGTCGGCGATCCTGTCCATTGCTTCGATTCCGTGCCCCAGCGTGTAGCCTTTTGCCAAACCTGCCGAAACAGTTGCCGATACAAAACGGGCATAACGGTAAAGCTGTGGCGGTGTGCTGCTTTCTTCGAGTTTTACGAGGTTATCCAACTGAATAAGGTCGCCTTTGTCGTTGCGCACGTAAACCGATGTGATGTCGGTGGGCTTGTCGCGATTTTTACGTTCCAGCTCGCCAATTATCTGATACTGTTTCCCATTCATAATATAATAGGCAAGGCGCTGACCGCTCAACGTTAATTGAAGCGTTTGGGCGATGTTCTGCACCGAAACGCCAAGCAGGGCAGCTTTTTCGCGGTCGATATGAATCCGTATTTCGGGTTTGGTGAATTTAAGATTAACATCGGATGTTTGAAAGACCTCGCTGTCGTCCACCTTTTCCATGAAAATGGGAAGTATCTCTTTCAATTTGTCGAGGTTCTGCGCCTGAATAACGTACTGAACGGGCAATCCGCCACGCCGTCCGCCAAAGGTGGGCTGCTGCGTAACAAAACTTCGCGCTCCCGTGTGATTTCGTACTCGCGCTCCAAGATCATCGGCAATCTGCTGCTGCGTGCGTTGCCGCTTGGCGGGCTTCAACAGATTGATATTGAAATTGGCGCTGTTGGCGTTACCCATCCCTACATTCTGAAAAATATACTCCTGTTCGGGAACATCCTGCACAATCATATCGGTAAGGGCGTCGCTATAACGAAGCGTGTAGTCAAAGGTTGCTCCTTCGGGCGCTGTAACGCTTACGCGAATCATTGAGCGGTCTTCCATAGGCGCCATTTCCGAAGGAATAATTCCCCAAAGAACGCCGATAATTGCCAGCGTTGCCGCAATAAGCAGCACCGTCCAGTATTTGTGTCGCAAAAATCCTTCCAGTCCGTTGCGGTAAGCATTGGTAAGCCATGTAAAAAAGGGTTCAGTCCATTCGTACAGGCGGTTGCGTCGCTCGCCCTTTTGTTTTAGGATGCGTGTCGAAAGCATCGGCGTAAGCGTAAGCGCAACAAACGCAGAAATACAAACCGCTCCCGCAATTACAATGCTGAACTCGCGAAACAGTCGTCCCGTTATTCCCTGCAAAAATACGATGGGAAAAAACACCGCCACCAGCGTAATGGTGGTTGCAAGTACGGCAAAAAATATCTCTTTCGTCCCTTTTTCGCCCGCCTCAATGGGATTCATGCCATTTTCGATTTTGGAATAGATATTTTCCATTACGATGATGGCGTCGTCAACCACCAGCCCGATTGCCAGCACGACTGCCAGCAGCGTAAGAATGTTGATAGAAAAACCTGCGGCGTACATAATGAAAAACGCCCCGACAAGCGATACAGGGATGGATATGGCGGGAATAAGCGTGGTGCGCCAGTCGCGCAAAAAGGCGAAAATAACGAGCACAACCAGAATCAAGGCTACATAGATGGTTTCCTGCACTTCGGCAATCGATTCGCGGATGTAGATGGTGTTGTCGAAACCCACTTCGGCAATCACATCGGGCGGAAGGTCTTTCTTCAGCTGTTCGAGGAGTACCATCGCTTCGTCCACAATCGAAATATAGTTTGCCCCCGGCTGCGGCGTCAGGGCGATGTTTACCATCGGCAATCCGTTTCGCTTCGATATTCGGCGCACGTCTTCGGCTTCAACAACGGCTTTGCCTAAATCGGAGAAACGCACAACGCGGTCGCCGTCCTGATACACCACCATTCGATTAAAATCGTCCACCGACGTAAATCGCCCCATTGTACGGATGGTGAGTTCGGTGTTGGCGCCCTCAATCCGTCCCGACGGTAATTCAATGTTTTCGCGTGTCAGGGCGTTGCGCACATCAACGGGGGTAAGCTGGTAAGCTGCCAGTTTAACGGGGTCCATCCACAGGCGAATGGCAAACCGCCGTCCGCCCCACGTATCCACGCCGCTAACGTCGGGAATGGTTTGCAGGCGTTCCTTGAAATTAACTTCGGCTAACTCTGTTAAGTCAATCAGCGAGCGGGTTTCGCTTCGGAGCGAAATAGAGAAGATTGGCTGAGCATCGGCGTCAGCCTTTGAAACCACAGGCGGGTCAACGTCGGGCGGCAAACGGCGCTGCGCTCCCGACACCTTGTCGCGAACATCGTTAGCGGCGGTTTCCAAATCTACTTCGAGGTTAAATTCTACAATGATGCGGCTCGAACCATCGCGGCTCACGCTCGAAATACTCCGTATGCCGGGTATTCCGTTAATAGCCTGTTCGAGCGGCTCGGTAATCTGGCTCTCAATCACGTCCGCATTAGCGCCTGTAAACGAGGTAGAAACCGACACAATCGGCTGGTCAACGCTCGGATAGTCGCGTATGCCAAGATATGAAAAACCGATAAGCCCGATAATCACAATAAAAACATTCAGCACAATGGCTAAAACAGGTCGCTGTATGCTGATGGACGATAAACTGCTCATTTTTTTACTTCAAGGTTTAAAGTTCAAAGTTAATGGTTTCAACTTTGGACTCGGAACGTTTGTTAATTGTTCAAAATTTAAGATTCAAAGTTCCGAGTTTTAAGGTTTTGGTTCTAACTTTGAACCTTGAATTCGGAACCTCGAATTTTTGTTAATTATTATTAATCGCAACTGCCATGCCCGGACGCAACTGCAAAATTCCGCTTGTAATAAGGGTATCGCCGGCGGCAAGTCCGCGAACTACGGCAACACGGCGCTCGTTTCTGATGCCTGTTTCTATTTCGACCTGTTCGGCTTTTCCGTTTCGGTAAACAAAAACACGCTCGCCGTTGAGCTGGGGAATGATGGCTTCGCTTGGTATTTGAATAGCGTTCCGCTCGCGGTCGATAACCATGCGGATGCTGGCAAACGTGCCCGGCAGCAGTCGGAAATCGCTGTTGGGATAGTCGGCTCGCAGCACAATGGTACGGGTGCGAATGTCGATGGTGGGATCAACGGCGTAAATGGTTGCGTAGAAGTCGTTATCGAATCCCGCCACATTAAAGATAACCCTGCGTCCGATAAGCGACTCGCTCATGTAGCGCTCCGAAATTGAAAATTCGATGCGCAGCGGCGATATATTTACAAGCCGCGCCACGCTTACGCCCGGCTGTAAATAGGCGCCGGGGCTCACGCTTCGGAAACCGATAACGCCGTCGAAAGGGGCTTTGATAAATGTTTTTTCGATGCGTGTATCGAGCAGTTTAATATCGGCGTCAATCACCATGAGGTCGGTCATCACTTGGTCGTACGATTCGCGGCTCACGGCTTCTTTCTCGAACAGCACGCGCTGACGTTCAACTTTTTCTTCAATCAGCTTTTTCTGGTGAACCGACTTTTCGCGTTGTGCCTGCAATTCGTCGTTGTTAGTGGTTACCAGCAACGCGCCTTTTGTTACTCTTGTTCCTTCTTCAAAGTGGATGGATTCAACAATTCCCGACGTTTCGGTAGTAACGTTCACCTCTTCGCTCGGAAGCAGTGAACCTGCCGCCGAAAGCATATTTTCGAGCATTCCGGGCTTCAGTATTTCAACCGATACAGGCAAACTGCCCCGCCTGCTGACTAATGCTCCGATATTTCCTTCTTTTTTTGAAAATAATCCTGTTTTTGGGATAATAACCACTCCCAAAATTGCAACCACCAACCCTATTTGGAGGATGCGCTTCAGTGTACGATTCATCGATTTCAGATGTAAAAGATTAATTATATAAAACAGCGCCGGCAACGGCACATGCAAAGAAATCGGAAACCATTTTTTAGGTTCCCGACTTATTTTTGAGCCATTACCTGTTTGGCAGGTATGACACGCGAAGAGAAAAAAGGTTTAATGAGGGAGGTGTTTTTTTGGAAATTTTACTAACCTGAGTTTTGGATAAGCATCTTTTTAATCAATTTATTTTCTCATGTTACGCAGTATTACTTTTGATAGCCTTGAAAAGGCTGAATCTTCATAACCGTATGCAAATGTAGGGGCGGGGTTTGCCAGCCCAGCGCAGCTTACGGAAAACAGGCAACAGCACTGCTGCCCGCAAGGGCAGAACCTGTACTTTCACATTTGTTCTGCCCTTACGGGCAGTGAAATCAGTGAGTAGAACATCCGCAGGCAACGCTCCGCTCGCCTGTGGTTATTAAGATTAAGCCTTTTCAAGGCTAATAAAAGTAATACTGCGTAACATGAGGTAGTGATAAAAATTGCAATCTATATAATGATTCTTGTTTATCCAAAGCTCAGGTTAGTACCAAACTGCTATCAAACGATTCAAAATATTTGCGGTCAAATAAAATATTGTTCCTGCAAAACTTTGCAAACGGCATAATCTTATGTTATTTTAATATCATTAATGCCAGTTTGGTATTAATAGCCGATAGAGCCAAGATAATCGGCTGCTTTTTGTTCGTCGGCAATAGATAATCATTTGCTTTTCAACAGAGGTACTTCGATAATTTCTCCAAATAATAATCTTCCTTTTGGCGCATCAGTTTTTTTTCATCATCAGAGTGGTCGTTAAAGCCCAATAAATGTAAAACCCCGTGAACCATTACTCGGCAAAGTTCGCAGGAAAAATCGGTTTTATATTTTTGTGCGTTTGAACGAACAGTGTCGAGGCTGATTAATAAATCGCCTGATATATATGACTTTTTAGAGTAATCGAAAGTGATAATGTCTGTATAGAAGTCGTGATTCAGGAACTTTTTATTGACTTCTAATATATAATCATCATCGCAGTAAACGATTGACAGCTCTTTTATTTTCCGGTTATTATCAATAGCAGCATCGTTAAGCCACAAAGCCACCTTTTCGTAATTCAAAGAGGGTTTATCAACGCGAATCGAATCAAATAGTATTTCCACTTACTTTAAATAAAATACCATTTTTACTCTGTTGCCCGGGTCGGAAAATTCCAATTCGTCGGCAAGCGTATTCATTAAAAAGATGCCTCTTCCATGCGTTTTTTCGCGATTTTCGGGCGTAGTAGGGTCGGGCAGGTTTGTATAGTCGAAACCGGGTCCGCAATCGGTAATATAAAATTCGAGCGCTTCATCGTTTATTTGCCATTCGATGGCAACTTCTTTTTCGGCAACCATTTTATTACCATGCACAATTGCATTGTTTACGCCCTCAACCATAGCCAGATTCAATTTTCCGTAAATATCCGAATGAATTTGATACCGGGTACATATATCATCCACTAATTTTTCGACCAAACTAATGTTTTGAATTTCAGACTTAAAAGCTATTTTGTCCACAATATTACTATGTTTAAATCATTATTTTGAATTTCTCAGAACAGTCCCTTATACCGAAATAAGACGAAAAAGGTTCGCTATTTTACGGTTTTTTTTATGGTCTTAAACATTGTACAGGATTCAACTTTTGACTTTCTTTCCAAATTTCAAAATGCAGCACTCCATTCGCTTCATTATCTTCTTTATACAATGTTCCGAGTTGTTCGCCTGTTTCTACTTTTTGTCCCTGCTTAACCTGAATATCTTTTAAATTTGCATAAACTGTTAAGTAATCTCCATGCCGGATAATGATTGCATTGTTATATCCGGGAATAGTGATTACGCGGCTTATTTCGCCCGGATAAACGGCAACGGCTTCGTTGCTCAGGGTGCTCTGTATGTCGATTCCGTTATTTTTAATAACAACGCCTTTTAAAACCGGATGCTCGTGTTCGCCAAAATGATTAACAACTACGCCGCCGCTTACGGGCCAGATAAGTTTGCCCATGCTTTCGGCGAAGTCTTTGCCGTATGTCGATTTTTCGGACTGCGACTGACGGATGTACTCAAGTATCTGACTCTCTAAAACTTTTGCCTGACGCTCTTTCTCGGCAAGTTGCTGTTTGAGCCACTGTTCTTCTTTTTGCAGCTCGCCAATTAATTTCTGCTTCTGTAGCTGGCTTTCGTTTAACGAGGCATATTCTTTTTCGAGCTTATTAAGACTGGCTTCTTTATTTTCGCGCTGAACCTCTATCTTTTGCATCAACAGTTTCAACTGATTTTGATTTTCGATAAGCGCCTGTCCCTGACGCTGGCGGTAGCTCGAATACTCTTTTAATAAGCGGTGGCGATGGTATGCTTCGGAAAAATTTTTTGCACTCAGAAAAAAAAGCAGTTCATTCATCGAGTTACGGCGCAGATAAGTATCCTGAAGCAAGCGAACATACTCGTCTTTTATAACTTTTATACTCAATTCGAGTTCATTAATGTTCAGCTGATTCTGTTCTATCTGCAAATTGAGCGCTTCAATTTCCTGCCTGAAGTTATTGATAAGGCTTTCACGGACTTCTATTTCGTGTGCAAGAATATTAACGAGAGCAAAAGTTTCTTCGCGCGATGTGCGTTTGGTATTGAGCAGGTTTCGGGTCGATTCTATCTCTTTCAGCAGCGATTCGCGTTCGTTTCGCAATTTATCAACATCCTGCGAAAAGAGTGGCTGACTGAATAAAACCGGCAGTAACAATATTATACTCCAAACACTTATTTTACTGCAAGTAGCGCAAATATTTTGAACAAATTTGTGCAACACTGTGGTTGTTTTTTTATCTGAAACATCTGTTGTGCAAATCAAACTCGGCGTATTAAGAATCATAATAGACAAAAATATTTTTTTTATAATAACATTACTGTATTTGACAATTGTATTTCATTAAATAAAAAAGGCTGCAAACTTGCGCGGTTGCACTGCAACAATGATTGATTGCTTTGCAACAGCAGCTGGCAACTTTGCTACTGCAATTGGCAGCATTGCAAAGACGATTGACAGCCATGCAAACGCAATCGACAGCATTGCAACAATGATTAATTGCTTTGCAAACGCAGTTGTTTGCAAAGCAACTGTGTTTGGCATCTTTGCAAACACGGCTGACGCCATTACAACTACTCTTGGCATCTTTGCAAATACAGCCGACAGCATTACAACAACGTTTGGCAGCATATTATAAAGCTCCTTTGTCATAACTTTCGGGAATATTAAAAGAAATTGCAGCAGTTCCGTTTATTTCAATATCCAAGCACTTTAATGTAAGAGCATATTCTTGGCTTCCACGCTTTCCGGAAATCGAAAACAGAGTTGGAAATTTGGTTTCATTCAAACTGGTAAAGCTTTCGTAGCGAATATCGACCATTGTACCTGCGCTGTTACCGATTCCGTTTCGGATGATTTTGAATCCATCCGGCATTACATCAATTTCATGAGTGTTGTCAGCCGACCGCAGCACGTACATTCTGTTGCTTATTTCTGTTGTATAGTGTTTAACAGCATTTGGAGCGCCTTGCGGATAACTGAAAAGCATATTGGTAAGTATGGATTGCAACATATCGAAGTTCATATTCAAGCCGAAGCGTCGGTTAATGTAGTTAAAGTCGGTTTGATACACACTTTTGTTGAATCGGTCGATTACAACAATCTCGTTGGGCTTAATGGACACCCGCGCCACTTCTAAAATGGCAACAAATACCTGTACAATTATCTGCCGGTCTTTTTTGATATACATATTTGCCCGTGCCGAAATGGATTTCCCATTATCGTTGAACTCAATATTCATTCGTTTGAAGTAAAGCGATTCAAAGTTCAACTGGTTTTCGAGAATATGGCTGACCAGCGCTTCTTCGCTAACTGTCGCAACTCTATCACTCAACTGCAATTTCTCTTTTATCCGGCACGATGTTATTAAAACCATCGCGGCAAGCAAATAAAAAACGTATTTTGATGCTCGGTACAACAAGGTAACTGTTTTTTGTTTAGTTGTCTGTTTTATGTTGATACTTTAGGGTTGCGCACACTCCCGTCGCGGAGCGCCTCAGCCCAATTTACGCTTATTGTACAAAAGCGGCTGGAGAACGCCTCTCTCCTGTGCTATTGCTGTTGCGGCGCGGCATTGTGCAAAGCCGGAATATCTTCGATATACTGCCGTTTTTCAATCTTCTCCAAAAGTTTGGCAGACACATCGGCGTCGCCGGTTTCTACCGCTTTTTGCCAGTATTCTACCGCCTTCTCACGGTCGCCATTCATATAAAGAATATCGGCATAATGTTCGTACAAAACGCCGCTTATCTCCTCGCTGTTTTCGAGCGCCTGCTCGGCAACAAATACCGCTTCAAAATAACGTCCGCGCTTAAACAGAACCCACGCATACGTATCAAGATAAGTGGGATTGAGCGGCTCAAATTCTATTACCTTCGAAATCATTTGCTCTGCCTTATCAAGTTCTTTGCCTTCCATCGAAAGGTAATAGGCGTAGTTGTTGAGTATAACGACCGAATTGCCGTTGAGGGCAAGCGCCTTGTCGTAACTTTCGTATGCCTTTTGGCTGTCGCCGATTTCGTGATAGAAATCGCCAAGCGACCCAAGCGCCTGTTCGGTTAACTTTGCATTATCCTTGTTGTACACAAGTACTTGATTGAGGTGCTCAATGGCATTGTTGTACTCCTCTGTTTGCGAATAGCCTACTGCAGTAAGGTAATGAATCACTGCATTCTCGGGAAAGGCTTTTACACCTTCGAGGCTCTTTTCAATATAAAGGCTGTCGCTGTACTCGCCAAACGCCAAAAACAAAAAATCCTGCCATACGTCTTCCTGCTTCTCGTCCATTAGCAAAGCTATTTCAAACGATTCGGCAGCTTTCTTTCTTTCTTTTTTATGATTCAAAAAGTTTCCATACAACACGTAAACGCGGGCGTCATCTTTATGACTTGCTTTTAACTTATCAAAAACATCTTCAAAGTCCTGCGTATCTAAAGGATTTTTTGGGTCGTCGATATTCATCAGAAAAGGCAAAATACGCTGAATTTTATCTTCCAGGGCAATATCATTATTTCCGAAGCCTTCCTTCAATGCTTTTTTAAAGTTAAGCGAGTCGTTGGTAGCCAAATAATAGTTGGCAAGGCTAAAGTGAACAGGTCCGTTTTTCGGCTCTTCCGCCAAAACTCGCTGATACTCGTTAAATGCGGCTTTCATATTTTCGCGCTGCCCATAAAAATCGCCCAGATAAACACGATAATTAAGCTCTTTGGGATACTCTTTTATTAAACGCTGAAGCTCTTTTTCGGCGTTCCTGTAATCCTTTGCCTGTACGTAAAGCGTATGCTTTTCGAGGCTCAGGTATTCGTTCATTCCAAGTATTTTTTCAATTTTATCGAGCGAAGCCGCAGCATCGGTAAATTTTTGTGCCGAAGCCAGCATCTGCGATAGGTTGTAAAGGTATTCAAAATTGTCGGGCTTTTGTTCCACCAAATAATTTGCGGCGCTCAACGCAAGTTCTGTCTTTTTATTTTGATGAAAAATGCGCGACAAAAATAGGAGAAACCACTCGTTGTCGGGTTCAAGCTGCACAGCACGAAATGCGGCTTCTTCGGCACGTTTGGCGTCGCCCGCCATGTAGAGCATATTTGCCAGCTCGTAGTAGCAGGTTGCGCACGTCGAATCGGCAGAAAGCGCTTCGCCGTAATACATTGCCGACTTTCCAAAATCGCCGATGGCTTTAAGGCGATTCGCTTCCATAAAATAGAAATCGAACTTTCGCTCGCTACCTTCGTCAACCCTGCGAATAAGCGCCTGTCGTCCGTTTGGATAAAGCACGCTCTCAAACGTACTCACACTTTGCGTTGTTTTGCATCCTGCTAAAGTAGCAATTAGCAGCAAGCCATATATCAATTGTTTTTTCATATTATTTTTTTTAATGGTTAATTAACCATTAATCATTTTTTTCCTGTGTGTCCAAAACCGCCCGCTCCCCTGTCTGTTTCCGAGAGTTCATGAACCAAATTCCATTCAAAACGCTCATATTTGTTGATTACCATCTGACAAATACGTTCTCCGTTTTCTACAATAAAATCGGTATCGGAAAGATTAATCAATATCACTTTTATTTCGCCTCTGTAATCAGCATCAATCGTACCCGGAGTATTCAAAACCGTAATCCCGTGCTTTGCAGCCAAGCCGCTTCGGGGACGAATCTGTGCTTCAAATCCATGCGGAAGTTCAATATACAGCCCTGTTGGAACCATTATCCTTTGCATGGGTTTTAAAACTACTGTTTCGTCAAGAAACGCACGTAAATCAACTCCCGCCGAATGTTCGGTAGCAAACTGAGGTAATTCATTATTACTTTTATTAATTATTTTTATTTCAACCATTATTGAGATATTAGATTGTTTTACTTTTAAACAACAAAACCTTTATGAATCTAAAAGCCTTTTTGTCTTCTTATTTTTCTGTTTTAGCTCTATACCAAGAAAAAACAAAATATACGCCGCAAAGATACCTGCTTTAAACAGATATGTAACTATTTTCGAGTCAAAAGAAATAAAATAATCTGCAAAATAAATTATAATTCCAGCAAATACGTACATTCCAATCTTTCGCAAATTGTAAGGTACGTGATACACTTTCTGTCCTTTAAAGAACGACCATATTACCATCACAAAATAACCTGAAACAAAAGAAATGGCTGCTCCCAAGATGCCCATCAGGGGAATCAGAATAAAGTGCAGCATCAGTGTTACAGCCATGCCAACCGCGCCAAAGAGCGAAGCCCATACGGTTTTATCGGTGAGCTTGTACCAAAGCGACAAATTGTAATAAATGCCAAACAGTAAAAAGCCTGTCAGTACTATCGGAATCAATATTTTGCCCGAATAGTAATCGGTTTTCAGAATTAAATAAATAACGTCGGTAAAGAGCGTTACGCCCAAGAATATCAGTACTCCAAAAAAGACAAAATACTCCATAATTTTGGCATACGAGTCCTTGCCTTTATCGCGGTTTTTAAAGAAGTAGGGTTCAAAGGCAAATCGGAACGACTGTGTAAACAAACTCATTAAAACACCAATTTTAAATGCGGCGCCATAAACGCCCAGCTGCTCAAAGCCGTTCTCTTTTATCAACTGCGGAATCAATATATTATCGCTGTTTTGAATTACCATTCCCGTTACGCCAACAGCCAATACAGGCCACGAATATTTCAACATTTGCCTTACAAGTTTCATGTCCACGCTCCCTTTTATCGACTTAAAGTCGCCAATAAAAAAGAAGAATATTGAAATACTTGCTATTAAATTGCTTAAAACAATGTAAAAAACACCATTGCCGCGGTTATAAATATCAACCATTGCCGCCGGCAACAAATTTTTTTTTATCAGCAAAGGAATAAACAAGAGAAAGAAAAGGTTAAAAAAGATATTTATTCCTATATTGACAAACTTGATAATGCTAAAACGAATGGGGCGATTATGCAGTCGCAAATTGGCAAACGGAATAGACAAAAAAGCATCGAGAGCAATAATAATTCCCATAAAAATTACAGCCAACCGATACTTTCCGCCGTATTGAATATTACTGAATGTTTCGGAACAAAGCGCTGTTATTAAAATAAGCAACAGACTTGTAATACCCAGCATAAACAGTGATGTGTGGAAAACTTTTTTCTCGTCATTGCCGCGTGCAAACCTGAAAAAGCCTGTTTCCATGCCATAAGTAAACAGTGTAAACAAAATGGCAACATAGCCGTAAAGATTAAATACGATACCGTTTTCAGCCTGCGAAATAGTGTGTATATAAAAAGGCATCAACAGCCAGTTAAGCAACCGCCCAAACATTGTACTTGCTCCATAAATCATGGTTTCGCCTGCAAGACGTTTAATTCCGCCACTCATCTGTTCATAAAATTAAAATATTATCCTTTCCCTAAGGATGAAGAGTTTGTAACAGCTGGCAAAAGTAATTTATATGCAGGGAAAAAGCAAACAGTAGCCGAAATATGTTGCATAGATGCTTCATATTCATTGAGCTTCTTCGGAAAATAGAATCATATACCATAGATGTATATTTTACCACAAAGTTCACAGGGAATTTTGTGCCCTTTGTGCTTTTTCAGTAGCAACGGTATTTTCTGAAGATGTTTACCCCCCAAAAAAACGGTATCATTCACTCGTTGCCAAAACATACTTCTTTCAGAATTTGACGTACATTTTCGGCATTAATTCTGTCGAAATCGTTCTCGCGGGGCGTAATCAGCACGCCTCCCATATCAACCGATGCGGGACTTATTAACAGGTTATCACTACCATCGGCATAGAAACATTTTGGACGATGAACGGCACGTGGAAATATTGCGCTTGTCCATTTGCCCGCTTCAAACCATGTGATGATATTCAGCATGGGCTCTTTTTCGCTGTCGCTGTCGTTGATGTTGAACGATGAACAGATTTCAACGAAATGATGTTCCATTTTGCTGCTGCTTGCTGATTCAATTACTAAAACATTCCGCAGGTAATTGTTAAGTGTGTAAATATATATTTCGGAGTTGCGCACAATCGTTTTGCGCGAAACATTTTTTACATCCTTTTCCAATGGAAGAAAGCCTTTGTTACCAGCCTGAAAATGGAGATGGTCGGGAGCCGACGCACCGCACCGGGGACCGTTGTAAAATACAACAAAGTTATCGAGGCTCTTTGCCAAGTTGAGCATGTCGCCATATCTGCCATCAATTAGCTGTTCGGTATGATGAGGTGCAGGAACAGTTAAGTGCATCGGAAAAACAGGGTAGGGATTGACCAGAATTTGATACTCTTCGCCAAAAAACAAACCACGCTGCGTTGGTGGAAGATTGTGCTGACACAAAAAACACTGTCGCTCATGCAGCGACTGGCTGTCAACTTTGGCGGCGCTTGATTGGATACGCGCAGGATTAAACTGCACGCGAACAGCAAAATCGCCAAAATCAAACTCTTTAGTCTTAACTTTTTTCAGCGCATCGTAATTTTGCTTAGCCAAATTCCATTCGTTCAGCTGTTCGTAAAAAAAGTTTTCGACAATGCTTCCTTCGAGCGATGATGGTGGAAAATATGAAACGTTTGCCATAGATATTAATTTTTAAATTGGGACTGTTTTGAATGTGGATAACGTTGATGACGCGGATTTCCGCAGAAATGATAATAGATGTTACGCAATTTATCGCTACATGGTGTGAGTGTCTGTTTTTTTATTTTCTGTACCCTTTTCCCAAGTTGGTAAGACAGCTTTTTTAACCTTTCTCTTTTTTTACAAATTGTGAGTACAGTTTTTTATTGTAATATTGCATCCTCACATTCAAAAAAAGTTCGTAACATCAGATGATAATAGATATCTTCGGGGAATGGATTATACTCAAACAGAATTGATTTACGAATAAAAGCAACAAGGGGATTAATCTCCTTGTCAATAAATAAAACTGAACAGTTAAAACTGAAATCCTCTGTTATTTGCCAGGGCAACCGCATCAAAATTCCAGCAGTTTTCAACGTAAGCCAATCATTATTTTTGTCTACCGCATTATATTCAGTAAATACATCTCCCCAAACTTTGGGGAAGCCTTCCCAATTATTTTTTAGCCTCCCAAACTTTGGGGAAGTTTCCCAATTAATTTTTCAGCTTCCCAAACTTTGGGGAAGTTTCCCAATTAATTTTTTCGTTCCAAAATTAATTTTTCAGCACCCCAACCATTTTCGGCTACGGTGGCGATATTTTTCTTGATTCAGATCATTCACCAATCAAAATTTTGATGCGGTTGCCCTGGTTATTTGCAAGCCATTTTTGTTTGAGTATAATAATTTTGGCTAAAGCCAACGTCAATGAAAACTCTTACCGCTTTATTTATATTTCTACAAACTCAACTGCCACAAGGAGGGATGTTATTGCCGTTGGTTTTAACCGACGGATATAGCAAATATCTTTTTATGGGGCTTTAGCTCAAAAAGCGAAGATGTTTAATATAAATATAAAATTCTTCGCAGGTTTACATTCCTTAATTTTCTTCGTTCATCGCCCGTCTTGCTTCGATTTCCCATGTCCGGATACGGTCTTTGTAGGTATTATTGGCGTTTGTTTTAACAATATCAATGGCGGCATCCGAATTTCCTTCCCAGCGGCGGCAAAGGTAGAGCACATCGTAAATGCGACCAATGCGGTAATGACGCGAAAAGGCAAGTCCCAGCGCATAGTCTTCGCCATAACTTGTGTTGGGAACTTTTATTTTTCGCAACAGCGGCGTATAAAACGCACGGGGAGCGCCCAGTCCGTTAATGCGCAGTGCATTGTTGTGTCCGTTTTCGGGCGTCCATTCGCTGTGGTCAATTATTCCGGGAGGGATAATCTTCATATCGAAATCGGTGAGCATGTAACTGCCAACAACCATCGCACAATTCTGTGCGTAAAACGCATCCACTATTTTCTGGAGCGTATCGTTGCCGGAATAAACATCGTCGCTGTCTAACTGAACGGCAAATTTCCCACATTCGTGATGATGAACGCCAGCATTCCAGCAACCGCCAATGCCCAACTCTTTGCTTTTGGGAATAATGTGTACCAAACGACTGTCTGCCGCCGAAAAGCTGTCAATAACCGCCGTTGTGCCGTCGGTGGAGTGATTGTCAATTACAATCAAGTTAAATTTAAAATTTGTTTTTTGCATAAAAACCGACCGGATAGCATCGCCAATGGTTTTTACGCGATTGCGCACAGGGATGATAACCGACGCTTCGCCGCTGAATGTTTCGCCGCTGAAGTCAACGCTTTTAAATTCGGGTTTCAGATAAGCGCCAATTCTTTTGAGATGCTCAGTACAGGCGGCTTCCATTTCAATCTGCACTTCGCGATTCTTTGGGTCAACGTAGTCGAACTGCTTTTCACCGCTCTTTTGCAACGTGTTTTCGGTTTCGGTGTAAAGATATTCGTTGATATGCACCGGCTCGGCGTGCCGCGACACGCTTAAACGCAGGCTGTACAGTCCGGCATGTTTGTAATCGGCAGTTATTTCGGCAACGGCGGTCTTTAGCGCTGCCGACTTGTAAAGCAATATTGAGCCAAAATCAAAATCGTCGCGCAAGCTGCCTTTTTGACAGTCGATAACAGGCGTATTGGTTTTAACTCCATCCTTTATCGTATAATGGTCGGCATAAACCATGCCTGCATCCGAGTCTTCGGCAATCTGCATCATTCTTTCCAATGCAAACATGCCCAAATTCAGTTCTGTCGGCTTGGTATAAATCAGCGTATAGTCGGTGTTTGAATGTTCGGCTATTTTCCTCACTGTTGCCGTTGAGTGCAGCGAATCAACCTTAACAGTTTTGCAGCCTTCGAGGTTATCAGCAAACGCATCGTCCGACAAAAGAAAAATATCGCCCGCCGGTTCCGCCGCCCGCAACGACTGAACGGTTGCTTTTGCCTGCCGTATATTGTTTGTAATAATAAAACAGTTGATAGCCATTTTTAATTGTTATTGTCATTATGGTGTTGCCGGTATGCTGTAGAAACACGAATCATCGTGACTTTATTTTACAATTGATTGCGCAACCTTCTTTTTTACTTTAATTTGCTTCATCAGCAATTTTACTTTCTCCTTTTGCGCATCAAAAAATTTTATTCGCTCCCCCTCTGCGCTTCCACTTAACAGAACCGAACATTGCATCATTCTGCTCATCCACCTTTCAGCTTCGTCGCAAAGTTCCCTGTCTGTAATTTTCAGGTTGTTCATTGTAAACAGTTTTATGTTGCAACTTACAGCGTCAGGGTGTATTATCAGATGAATATCTTGTTCAGGATCCATCTCGCACAAATAAAACTGAAATGTAGTATCGCTTTCATCTTTTTTACCTGCCTTTGCCCATATCTGCAATTTATCCAGAACACTCAAAATTTGCGAGCACAGCAGCAAGGGCTGTTCCATGTCCGAAAAACTGTTTACTTTCAAATGATAATTAATCACTTTCAAAAAGGTATCTACGGTTTCCTCTTTCCATATTTCGGACGAAGGAATATGCTTGTAGTGATCAACAATTTGCTGGTAACAGTCTGTAATTTCAGGCGAATCAAATTCGTTAATAAAATCGTTTAAGTTGCCGTTGTACTCGTAAACGCCACGAAACCATACATACAGTTTGAAAAACAGCAATTCCTTTTGCTCCATTAAATAATATACAGGAATACTTGTAGCCGATATAATCATGTTCGATTCAACAGAGTTTTTTATTCTCTTTAAATAATGCAGCAGCGCAAAAGCATGACCATAATCTTTAACCGATTTTGATATATCATAAGCCTGAAACTCATACGCCCCGCTATTGCCGACGTCGATAAGACTGTCGAACGACACTCTGAAATATTTGCACAGTAAATGTGTTTCTTCGATATTCAACGCTATTGTTCCGTTCATCCGCTTGTATGCCGAGTCGGTGCTTATGTTCAGCACATCAGCAATATTGTAAACCAAACTGTTCTTTGAGTGAAAATTCATTCGTATTTCATCAAACAGTTTTTGTTGTATATCATTATTTTTTTTGACATTTGCCATAATTTTTATTTTTTTATTGGATAGATATGCAATTTTTGGGGTGCAAAGATAATACATTTGTTGCAGATATTTCCAATTTGAATTTTGAAAACGAACAAATTGTTGTTTTTTTTGACGATTCTGCAATTTTTGCAAAAATCGTGTTGCAAAACGAGCAACCGCATGTATTGAAAAATATATTTTATTTGTACCGGTTTTGTTGCCTGTTGCAGGCAGCTATAATTAAAGTATAACGAAAAAATCAGCAGCAATGAAAATAGAATGTAAAAATAAGTTTGTTTTATTTTATCCGAATTGTATAGAAGTTTCATTTTCTATGCTTTCTGTTTTCGCGCCTTATTTTTGCAGATTATTTTACTTGTCTGCAAAGTTGTTTGTAAAATACATTCATATTTTTGGACAAATATTGGCGCCGGCTGCAAAACTTACAGAATATTGCTACAATACCGAACAGCAATGGATGGAATGGCGATTAACTCGATACCGACTGCCTTGCTGGCAGTTGATAATAAATATTTAAAACATGGAACCCATTATGTGGACGAATGGCAAAGGTGGGTATGCAGGGAGTGTAAACGCACCGAAAAGGTTGTCCGGCAAAAGTGATTATATATTCTGCTAAAGACAGGAACGAGGAATATATACACTATAAAAGAGAGATGATATAGTTCCTGCAAGTCAATTTAAATTAATACTTAACGAAAATGAAAAAAGTGTTTTTTTTAACCGGCATAGCAATATTACTTATGGCCGGTTGCGACAAATCTGCCGACCAAATAAATATTGATGGAAAGCAAAATGAAACAATAGCGCAAATTGATGCTAAAGAATACAATGCCGATTTTAAAAACTTTGCATTGGCAGTGAACAAAGCGCTGGTAAATTCACAATTCAGGGATGTAATAAAAAAAGAAGCCCTGATAAAGTTTGACGGAGATTATGATGTTATTATAAGCAGGGTTTTAGATAAAAAAATTGAGCATCATAATTCGATGCTGAAATCGCAGAACCCGAATTTTAGCGTCAGAGATTTGCTGGACGAATCGTTTCCGCATGAAGCAAAGTTGAAATCGTCGGGTTCATCAATTATTGACGAACTGTCGGCTAAATACCCCGATTTGCAGGTAGCCATTCCGGTACATGCCGAAGATTGGGATGAGGAAAACTACATACCCGTTGTAACTTTTCTTCCTTATGAATTTGAGGATTATGTAACCGAAACACTGACAGGATATAATGCCGATGGGAGCGTAACAGCAGTTGATGCAATTAATCCACCGGACATGCCGGTAATTGTAGTAGGTGAAAACGAAAGAATAGGCTTGAATAAACCTATGGATCCCGCAACACCTACGGAGCCTAACTATCCGTCGCATGAATTGGGAGAGCCGGATACAGAGGCACCTCTTACACCAACAAATTTGACGGCTGTACAATCATCAGAAGGAGTTGTTTTAAACTGGACAAAAAATGTGAAACAAGGCGTAGGAATAGTTGGGTATTACATTTACAGAAAAAGTACGACCGAAGCAAATTTTGATGTGAAAGATATATGCCGAGGTGCGAATAACACGGTTTATTTTGATGTAACTACAGAACCCGATAAAACATATTATTACTACGTTGAGGCTTACAACTATTTCGGTCATTCGGAGGCTTCTAATACTGTTTCAATAAAAGGTACTGGAAAACCGGCAGCTATTACAACATTTGATGCAACACTAAATACGCTAAATGAAGTAGAGTTGCGATGGACAACCGAGAATAATCAATACATTCAAGGTATTAACCTGTATAAGCATATTGTGGGCGAAACCAGTGGATACCAGTTGGAAAAAACATTTACCACTAACGAGTACGACTATTTTGACCATAATATAGAATCCGGTACAACAATTAATTACAGAATGCAAATTGTTACGCCAACAGGTGCATCAAATCCCAAATACGATTTGATTAAAGTTCCTTACCGCGATCCCTCCAAAAAATCGCCAGTCAGAATCAAAAAGATACAATGCAGCAGTGATGTAGAATCATGGGCGAGAGGCGTTCCCGAATTTCATATTAAAGTATTAGGAGTAAGCAGTAGCGACAGAACAAAACAGGTTGAACTTCAACGTTTAATAACGTGCGAATTTAGTGGAAGTATATTTAACCGATGGCCATGGCAAGAAGTAATTTGGGAACAGAATTTTGACAATCTTGCACATGAATGGAAGCCCGATTTATGGTACGACGTACTAACCTTTTACGTTGTCGAAAGCGATAAAGTTGAAGGTCTTGACGTAAGTTTAAGTGCGAAACTTTATTATAAAAAAGATTCTATCGCTGGTATTGGGCTTGGTACTGATAATACTCTTTCGGTTACATACAAATTTCCGAACAATGGAAACGAAATAGGCTATTATTATTTGGATTATTTCGATGAAAAAGAAAAATGGCTCGAATTTTCTGACTATAAGTTTAAAATGCTTATTTCCGAATAAGAGTTATAAAATCCGCGAACATGGGGCGGATTTTCGCTCCATGTATTTCGGTTTATTTTACTTGTTTTATTTAAAAGAGAAAGATTATGCAAAGTATCAAAAGTTTTCTGATTTGTTTCCTGCTTATTGGCACTATACCGATGGTGGCGCAGGATGTTGATAGCGAACCTTCAACATCGCAGGGGCACAAAATAAAATTGAGTTTTCAATATGGACTTTTTAACGCTCACAATAGGGTATATGAAAACATACAACCCGGCAAGAGCATTGGTGGCGATATAAGTTATTTCGTTACTAATCGTTTTTTTATTACAGCGCATATTAACTATGGGTCGAATTATTATTACGAAGATTCTTACAGCAATGACCCCGACCTGTGGCATTTTGACAACAGAACAAATGCTGTGGTTGTTCATAATAATATTGGATTGATGGTTGGTTACCAACAGCCCATTACCCGATGGCTCAATGTATCGGCTCAAGCAGGTATTGGGCAGTTTATTGAGATACGAAAAGATTTTCCGTTTGTGTTAGTATTTCCTGGTAGTGGAAGTGCACCTCGATACTATGTAAGCACAGAACATTTTGACTTTTCTATTCCGTTAAAGTTAAACATCAGTTTTCCTGTCAAAAACCAATACATTGAGCCAAGTATTTCGTTTGGCTGTTACGTCGTACCCGACTATTTGCCTTTTTTTTCAGGGCTTTATATAGCGCCTCAATTGAGTTTTGTGTTTTAGCAAGATATAATAGTAAATAAGCACCTCTATAAAAATACAAGGAGTGAACATCCACTCCTTGTATTTTGGTTTATTTACTTACTTTCGCACTCATAATTGTTTTATTTAAAAATACTATATTATGCAAAGAGTTAAAAGTTTTTTAATTTGTTGCCTCCTTATTGGCACTATACCAATGGTGGCGCAAAATATTGTTAATGAGAAAGCATCTTTACAGGAGCATAAAATCAAATTGAGCTTTCAGTACGGACGCTTTAATGGAGGAAATGAGTATAAAAATATACAAACAGGTAACAGTTTTGGAGGAGATGCCAGCTATTTCGTTACCGACCGTTTTTTTATCACGGCGCATTTCAACTGGGGCGAAAGCGATTATTACGAGAGCTATTACAGCAACAGCCCCGAATCGTGGCATTTAGGTGGTGGCGCCAATGCTATGTTAACAATAAATAATATTGGACTGATGGCAGGCTACCAGTTGCCCGTAACCTGCTGGATAAATCTGTCAGTGCAGGCAGGTTTTTCTCAGTGGATTGAAGTACGCCATTTTCCAATGAAGTCGGAAGAAGTTATACCCTATCTTTCAGATTTGGAGTTGACACGATTTTCAGCTGCGTTTCCCGTCAAGTTCAGCATCGGCTTTCCGCTACTGAAACATTTTGAGGCGGGCCTTTCGGCTGGCTTTTACATTGCGCCTGATTACACGCCTGCCATTGCTGGAATCTATTTTGGTCCTCAATTGAGTTATGTGTTTTAGCAAGATACAATAGTAAATAAGCACCTCTATAAAAATACAAGGAGTGAGCATCCACTCCTTGTATTTTGGTTTATTTTACTTGTTTTATTTAAGATAGAAAGATTATGCGAAATATAAAAAATTTTCTTGTTTGTTTTCTTATTGCTGTTGTCATGCCGGCAACTGCGCAGGACGCTGTTAATGAATCGACAGTTTCACAGGAGCATAAAATCAAATTGAGTTTTCAGTACGGGCGTTTTAAAGCAAATAACAGCCAGTTTAAAAGAATACAGCCCGGCAACAGCTACGGAGGCGATTTAAGCGCTTTTATTACCAGTCGTTTTTTTGTTACAGCTCATTTTAATTGTGGTATCAATTATTATTATGAGGATGAGCTCAGCAATGACCCCGGACACATAAACTACCCTAACAATGGTAATACCAATGCAACCATAACTATGTGGAATATGGGATTAACGGCAGGATATCAGTTACCCGTTACTCGATGGATGAATCTGTCGGCTCAAATAGGAGCTGCCCAAATTTTAGATTTGCGGTCATTTCCAATGTCGCAGCCTAAGGAGGTAATTATAAAGAATCTTGGTTCATTAACATATACATGGTATTCTTTGTCGTTCCCAATCAAGTTCAGTATTGACTTTCCGGTGCTGAAACATCTTGAAGTGGGCTTTTCGTATGGCTTTAGCTATTGCCCCGATTATGTATGGGGAGTTGCAGGAATGTATTTTGGACCGCATTTGAGTTATGTGTTTTAGGATGAGGAAATTCCTGTCTGGTTTGGGCTCTTCCTGAGCCGGACAGGGGTAACCCAAAGCCCGCAAAAATCAAATGAATAACTTTTGGGAACCTCTAAAAACTCCAATTTCTTCGTTATGCTTCGGACGATAAAATGCCCATTTACGTTTATGTAAACTGCGCTTTTATCGCCTCGCAAGCCTCGAACTTTGAGTTTTTAGAGGTTCCCACAAAACAAAATCCCCCCAACTGTGTTTTTACACTCAAACAGAATTGATTTGCTAATAAAGCAACAAGGGGATTAATCCCTTTGTCAATAAATAAAACTGAACAGTTAAAACTGGAATCCACTGTTATTTGCAAACCATTTTTGTTTGAGTATAAACGCTGTTGGAAGGGGGGATTTGCTTACTGTAAAGTACATTTTTCAATTAATTTATATTGGGTACTTATGAAACAAATTGGCACAATCTATAATTGATGATGTGTGACAAAAATCATTTGTATAACAGTTACGCCTCTGTATTTTTGCACAGTTAAATTTTTATTAGTATTAATCAAAATTAATTTAAGATGAAAGTATTACTTAGTAAGCAAGTCGGATTTAGAGTAATGGAAACAGATACCAGTTCAAAAAACGGGGCGAGTACGAAAAGCCAAACGAGTAGTATTAACAAATTAATGTCTGGAAAAGGAGACAGACTTTTTATTTTCAACAAAATGAGAAAGATATTGCTTTTTTGTATTGTTGCATTATTGTTTTCATCATGTAACAATAAATCTGATGTTAATGAAAATTATTTGATTGACAATATGCTGGCAATTGAAAGTTCATTAAAATCCGGTGATTATGAATTGTTTAATGATATTTCTTCATCGAAGAAATATGAGTTTTACTTCAACGAGTTAAGTAGAATTAATAATACAATGATGAACCCTAATATTGAAGATGAAGGAACTATTAGGAAAAGCACCAATTCGCTTGAGGAGTTAGAGCTTAACATTGAAGATTATCCGTTTTTAATTCAAGCATTTGAAAATTATCCATATTATGAAGGATATTCTTTTTCGCAAAATGAACAGATAATTTTTCAAAGTTATTTGAACTCATTTCATACAACTGAATTACATCCTGTAATTATTACTCAGTATTATATGGAGCAAATTAAAATGCTTGACATAGATATAATTGCACAAGAACATAGTGTTGCAGCTCTTGAATTTTTTAATGATTTGTTTTTGTTTTTATCTGCTAACAATGAAATGAAAGCAGAAGTCGGTACACCAACAACGCCTGTTAAAGATTTTGAATTATGTTATGAAAAATGCCTTAATTACAAATTAGATCAAGCTTTCAGTGGAAATTGGATTGACGATGCTTGGTGGGTTGTAAATGCCCCATATAATTTTGGTATAATGATGATTTCCTGCACTGCTAGCTGTTTGGGGACAACTACCGGACACGTATGGGATGGTCAGCATATATCTAATTATATCCCTTCTTATTGATAAAAATGCAAACTAAACATGGGTTTAATGATGATTTGTAAAGTTATTTTTTTATTTACAATCTTATTGCCCATGTTTATTTTCTGTATAAGAATTGTGTATTTTAATTGAAATTGTAAATTATGAAGATGAAAAAAGAAAATATCGCTTTGTATATTGTGGCATTATGTTTTATAATGCAATTTGTTGCAACATCAATACCTTTGGGCAGGCACATTTACACATTAATAGCAGCTCCTTTGGCTGTTTATTATTTTCCGGTAAAGCCTTTATTGAAAATTATAAAACAACGAATGGATGCTAAACATGTATTATATATTTTATTTTCATGTTGGGTAGTTGGTGTGGTTATTGCACTGTCGGCAATCCGGATTATGGTTGATATGCCATTTTTGCGAACTGTAACTCAAGTTTTTCTGTTTTTAAATATGATTATTTTTGGCATTGAGGCTTCAAAAAATAATAGCAGGCACAATATATTTCTGCATTTTTTAATTATGGGCTTTAGCGTATAATTAACCTGAAATAAACTTTGTTTGAATAACAGGTTGACAAGTGTTTTGGATAAGCAGGAATCAAAAAAACAAGGTTGGTATAATGTATATTGTGTTATGCAAGGCTATCAAAAGTAATTGCGGTGTAACATGAGTTAGTAAGTTTTCGATAATATTTAAAAAGTTTTACAGAGCGTTTCGCAAGTTTTACATAAATGCTTATTAAGTTTACAAAAGCATTTTGTGAGTTTGCCGAAACGCTTTGTAATTTTACTGAAACGCTTTGTAATTTTACTGAAACGCTCCGTAAGTTTACCTAAACGCTTTGTGAGTTTGCCTAAACGCTCCGTAAGTTTGCCTAAACGCTCCGTGAGTTTGCGTAAACGCTCCGCGAGTTTGCGTAAACGCTCCGCGAGTTTGCATAAACGCTCCGCGAGTTTACCTGAACGCTTTATGAGTTTACCTAAACGCTCCGCGAGTTTACCTAAACGCTCCGCGAGTTTGCGGAAACGCTCCGCGAGTTTGCAGAAATGCTCCGCGAGTTTGCGGAAACGCTCCGCGAGTTTGCCTAAACGCTCCGCGAGTTTGCCTAAACGCTCCGCGAGTTTACCTAAACGCTAAGCGAGTTTACCTAAACGCTTTGTGAATTTAACTTAACGCTTTGTTATTTTGCATATAAAATATGTTTCTTTGAGATATATCTGTAAGTTTATGACGAAAC
>JAITVO010000085.1 GCA_031285765.1 Cytophagaceae bacterium
CTAAAAACTCCAATTTCTTCGTTATGCTTCGGACGATAAAATGCTCATTTACGTTCATGTAAACTGCGCTTTTATCGCCTCGCAAGCCTCGAACTTTGAGTTTTTAGAGGTTCCCTTATTTGTTCCAACAAGCAAAAGCAGTAAGATGTTTCCGTGCGGCGAAATTTAAACAGCAAAATCGAATACTTTGTCCAATTTCATTAAAGTCAGCAAATTCATAATATTTTTATTGACATTTGCCAACAGAAATGAACCGTTGTTTTGGCGTGCTGCTTTCAGGGCGGAAATAAGAACTCCAATGCCGGTGCTATCGATAAACGTAATGTTTTCCATGTTAAGAATAAGGTTTGCATTTTTTTTCGACAACGCGCCGGTCAATTCATCTTTTATAGCAGGCGCAACAAGTGCATTGAGCCGGTCAATGCCGTCAAGAATCCCTTCTTGTTTACTGTTTTTATCTGTTATCTTTAACATAGCTTATATTCTTTCTAAAAATATTCTGAGTTCATTTTCCGCTTGTTGGCAAATGTCTTTAAACTTATTGATAATGAAACTTGCCGTATCTTCAGTAGCATTTTCAACAACCCAATTCTGCCGGTTTTGAGGATAATTGCTTAAACTTTTCTTCAATAAAATCAATTCATCCTGTTCTTTCACAGTCAATTCTTTCTTGTTATGCAACTCTTCAATGGTAAAAAACTTTGCTATCAGCTCAAGATTTTTAAGGTCTTTATTTCCCATTTCTTCCATTCCCATCGAAATTACCGACGATTTTGCCTTATGCGCCAAAGCTGCAACTCCTCGCCAGTTTTTTTCATAAAAAAAACGGTCTAACTTTTCAGTAAACTCATCTATTTGCTCAAGAAAAATGTTGATAAGTTCAATTACTATCTCATCGTCTCCATCTGCAATACTGTTCAGATAGGTCAAATCAATCACCTGATTATTGAATGACATATATGCTATTAATTATAATTAAAAAGAACTGCAAATCTACTACTTTACGAGGTAATTTGGAAATATATTTCCCAAAGTTATAGGGTAAATTGGTAAAAATAATAATAAAGCAATGATTATCAGTCGATAAATTTTTATCACAATTTTCCATTTATAGCAATTCTACTTATGGTGTACTATATTTATGAAAGTGAAGCAAGTAACCAAATGATTGTTGATTAAACCTCATTTTGCTAACAAAAAAACTCTGTAGCCACTAATTTATACCAAACCGCTATCACACAATTAAAAAAAAAGAGTCCCACAAGAACGGAACTTTATTAATCGTAAATTTGAATCTACGGAGATGAGTTTAAATTGTTTGATAGCGGTTTGGTATCATTTACATTGGCAAACTTTGCTTTTGTTTTAGCCGCAAGCCTTAAAAACTTCTAATTTTTTAGAAGTTACCTACAAAAGTCCCAGTTCCAGCAGTGCTTCTTCGCTCAACATGCTTTTGTCCCATGGCGGGTCAAAAGTAAGGTTCAGTTCCACGTCGGTAACCTCTTCGAGCGACACAACGGCTTCACGCACTTCGCCCGGAAGCGATTCGGCAACGGGACAGTTGGGTGTTGTGAGCGTCATTACAATGCGCACTTTGCCGCCTGCAAACGTTTCGATGCTGTAAATTAATCCCAAATCGTAGATATTTACAGGTATTTCGGGGTCGTAAATGCCTTTCAGCGCATCTACTATTTTGGTTTCCAAATTTAAAAATTCAATCATGACAATTATGAATTACGAATTACGAGATACTTCGGCGGTTTTTCTCTTAATTCTTAATTGATTTAAACGCAAGCGCGTACAAACGCATTTGCTTTACCATTGCAACCAATCCGTTGGAACGCGTGGGCGAAAGGTGTTCTTTCAATCCTATACGGTCGATAAAATAAAGATCGGATGACAATATCTCGTCGGGAGTGCGACCGTTCAGCACTTTTATTAACAATGCAATGATTCCTTTTACAATAATGGCATCGCTGTCGGCAACATAATGTATTTTGCCGTTTTCCATCCACGCATGAAGCCAAACTTTCGACTGGCAGCCCTCAATCAGGTTCTGTTCCACGCGATATGTTTCGTCGAAATCGTTCAGTTCGTTTCCCAGTTCAATCAGCAGCGAATATCTGTCCATCCAGTCAGTGAGCACGCCAAATTCCTCAATTATATCGTTTTGAATTTCGTTTACAGTCATTGTGTATCTATTTTTTTTCAGGCAGCAAAGGTCAAAAATTTAACGGGTTTAACCAAACAGTTGACGAACTTTTACCAAACCGTTTATGAGTGCATCCACTTCTTCGCACGTGTTATACATGGCAAATGAAGCTCTTACAGTTCCTTGTATATTTAACCTTTTCATCAGCGGCTGTGCACAATGATGACCTGTTCGTACGGCAATTCCCATCTTGTCGAGCAGCGTGCCGGTGTCGAAAGGATGAATACCGTTCAGTAAAAACGAAATAAGACTTGTGCGATGCGCGGAGGTTCCGTAAAACGTAACGTTCTCAATTTCACTCATCCGGCTAATGGCGTAATCAAACAGCATGTTTTCGTATTCACGTATATTGACCAAACCGACGCTTTCGATATAGTCAATAGCAGCGCCCAACCCGATGGCGGCAGTGTAATTGGGCGTTCCCGCTTCAAATTTGTAAGGAAGTTCGTTAAATGTTGTACCTTTAAATGAAACATGTTTTATCATTTCGCCGCCGCCATGATAAGGCTCCATGCGGTTGAGCCATTTTTCTTTCCCGTAAAGGATGCCGATGCCTGTTGGCGCGTACATTTTGTGTCCCGAAAAGGCATAAAAATCGCAATCCAAATCAGTAACATTCACCGAAAGGTGCTGAATTGCCTGTGCGCCGTCGATTAACACAGGGATTCCGCGTTGGTGCGCCTTTTCTACAATCTCATTAACGGGATTAACAGTGCCCAGCACGTTGCTGATATGCGCAATTGTTACTAATTTGGTGTTTTCACACAAGAAAGCGTCGAATGTTTCCATGTCGAGCGTGCCGTCGTCGCGGATGGGAACGATATTCAGCCGGACACCCTTCCGTTTCTGAAGCAACTGCCAAGGTACGATGTTGGAGTGATGCTCCATTTCCGTAAGGATAATCTCGTCGTTCGCATTCAGGAACATTTCGCCAAACGAGCTGGTGACAAGATTAATGGATTCGGTGGTTCCGCGTGTAAATATTACTTCGTGCGTGTGCGCGGCGCCAATAAACCGCGCTACTTTTTCGCGAGCCTTTTCAAATGCTTCGGTGCAGACGTTGCTCAATGTGTGCACGCCCCGATGGATATTGCTGTTGTACTCGAAAACAGCCTCTTCCATCGCTTTGATTACGGCAACAGGCTTTTGAGTGGTAGCGCCGTTGTCGAAATAAACCAGTGGCTTGCCGTTTACCTTTCGGTGAAGTATCGGAAAGTCGTTTCGTATGTTGTTGATTGGGAAAATCATCATTTTTTTAAATATATATATTAGATTTATTCAGAAATTTATTTTTGGCTAAAGCCGATTTATTTAGTAACTTTCATGAGGATGTTCAAAAAAACACGGAATTTAAACTCCGCAAATCTAAAGGATGACGCAGATTACCAAAACGATTTTACACCATTGATAATATAATCAATGGTGGGCTGTTTCAGTTCGGTTGATACAGGGAGCGACAGCGCTTCGCGGCACAGTTGTTCCGAAACAGGGCAGTGAAATTTAACATCGGCTGCATCCGTAAATACTTTTTGCTGATGCAGCGGCATCGGATAATAAACCTGCGTTGGTATTCCCTTTTCCTTTAAAAACGCCTGCAACTCGTCCCGCATGTTTGCTTTTACCTTTAATGTATATTGATTATAAGTATGCGTTGTTCCGCCGGCGGTTTTGGGCAGTTCAACGTCTGCAATGTTTTTCAGCGCCTTGTTGTATTGATTTGCCAGATTGATACGTGCCGTAATAAACTCGTCGAGATGTTTCAACTTTATGTTAAGAATGGCGGCTTGCAGCGTATCGAGCCGCGAGTTGATGCCTGCTATTTCGTGGTGGTATTTAACTTTTGCACCGTGCTTTCCCACCATTTTCAGCCTTTCGGCGATGGCATCGCTGTTGGTATAACAAGCGCCTCCGTCGCCAAAGCAGCCCAGATTTTTGGACGGAAAAAAAGATGTACAGCCAATGTCGCCTATCGTTCCGAGTTTTTTCATGCCTCCGCCAATATTAAAAACGCTTCCCAGCGATTGGGCAACATCTTCGATAACATACAGTCCGTGCCTTTCGGCAATAGCCTGTACAGCATTCATATCAGCGCCCTGCCCGAACAGATGAACAGGTAACAGCGCTTTTGTGCGAGGAGTAATCAGGCTCTCAATTTTTGTGCAATCAATATTAAAAGTATCGCGCTCCACATCTGCAAAAACAGGCGTTAAACCAAGTAACAAAATGGCTTCCGCCGATGCAATAAACGAAAACGCCGACGTAATCACTTCGTCGCCAGATTTAAGTTCGAGCGCCATCAGCGCCATTTGAAGCGCATCGGTTCCATTGGCGCATGGAATCACATGTTTTACACCAAGATATTTTTGCAGATTCTCAGCAAACACACACACTTCGGGTCCATTGATATACTGGGCACGTTGCATAACGTCCGTTACCGCTTGGTCAATTTCATTCTTTAACCGGCTGTACTGAAGTCCCAGTCCGGTCATGTCAATTGGAAGTATGTTTGGCATTTTAATTTACTTTATTTCTAACTATGCCTCTTCCCCCTCTACACAGGAGAGGAGAGGGGAGGGGAGAGGCTTGCGTCTTTCTATTTAAAATATCAACATTTGCCCGTTATCATTGTCGCCATCCTGCGGTAACAGCAAATTTTCATCAATAGTTTCTTCGCTCTGCAGTTCTTCGGGTTTAATGAGGGGTTCAAGCTCTTTGATGCGGGCTACGTGGTAGGTAGTGAGGCGTTTGCCTTTTGCCTTGAAGCCTTTGACGTCGATGAAACTGGCAACATCTACTACTAATTTCGCACGTTCCTTGTCGTCGCCGCCAAACTTGACTTCGAGACGGGGATATGCCGTTTGGGTTACCGTGAGCGGATACGATTTAAGATGGTCGCCTACAAAACGCTGCGGCTTAGTGGCGCTTTCGGTCTGGAAACGCTTAATGTAACATTGCTGCTGCTCGGCGTCGTAGTAAACTACCGACCAAACCGTTTGCGGATTGTATTTTTCTATAAAAAGAATATTGTCGTCGTAGTGATTGCCCAAATCGAAATTGGTATGATAATACGTTCCGTCCTTGCAGATAACCTGAATTGTGTCGTCGCTGAGAAATTCTCCCAGATAATCACCGCGCCCGTCGGTATTGAGGCGAAGCACTTCGGGCTCGAACCAGATGCGAAGCCCACCCAGAGTCGATTCGCCCTTGCGCTTCAGTATAATTTTGTGCACTTCGTTTTTCGACAGAATATTTCCAATTGCGCCACGCCCTTTGATGGCAAGCGACGCCATATCAAATTCAAAAACTACGTTGCGAATACGGGCACGAGGCTTCAGAGTGATGCGCAATACTTCGGCTTCGCCATTCGGATTGGCACTGAAATAGAGAATTTCGGAGCCTTCAGTGCCTTTTGTAACATTATAGTCCTTGTCGCGCGTGATGCCTGTAACGGCAAAGCGTTTCACGTAAGTGGCGCCGTGCTTGCCATCGCGGTAAGCAACGTTGTAAATGGTACGCTCGTCATTTTTACCAAAAATGGTAATGTAAATTACGTCTTTGCCTATAAACACCTTTTCCTGCACTTTGGTAATGATGTACCTGCCGTCCTTAAAAAAAAGAATCATGTCGTCGATGTCGGAGCAATCGCAAACATATTCGTCTTTTCGTAGCGAAGTTCCCACAAAACCTTCAGTGCGGTTGATATACAGCTTTTCGTTTTTAACAACTACTTTAGATGCTTCGATGTTTTCGAAACTGCGAAGCTCGGTTTTGCGCGGAAACTTTGCGCCGTATTGCTTCTTCAGCCTTTTATAATAATTAATAGAATAGGGAATGATGTTTTCAAGATTGTATTCTACGTCTTTTAAACCGTCTTCGATAGAAACGATGTATTCGTCGGCTTTTTTTGCGTCGAAGCGCGATATGCGTTTGATTTTTATTTCGGTAAGTTTGATAATATCGTCGCGCGTAACCTTGCGGCGCAACTGTGGTTTAAAGGGTTCCAGTCCGGCATCAATGGTTTGGATGATAGCCTCAAAGGTTTCGCTCTCTTCAATGCGGCGATAGATGCGATGTTCGATGAAAATGCGCTCAAGCGAAGCGAAATGCCACGATTCTTCAAGCTCGTCCCGCTGAATTTCGAGTTCTCGCGTAAGCAGATAAACAGTGTGGTCGGTGTTGAAGCGCAGTATTTCAGAAACGCACGCAAAATACGGCTTGTTGTCCTTGATAACACAGGCGTTGGGCGAAATGGAAACCTCGCAGTCGGTAAAAGCATAGAGCGCGTCGATTGTTTTGTCGGGCGACGATCCGGCTGGCAAGTGCACCATTATCTCAACATTAGCCGCAGTGTTGTCGTCAACTTTTCGAATCTTAATTTTGCCTTTATCAACAGCTTTCAGAATAGATTCGATGAGCGACGTCGTATTTTTTCCGAAAGGAATATCCGAAATCACCAGCGTTTTGCCATCCAGTTTCGAAATACGGGCGCGAACCTTAACGGCGCCGCCGCGCAGCCCGTCGTTGTAGCGCGATACGTCCATCATTCCACCCGTCGGAAAGTCGGGATATATTCCAAACGGTCGGTCTTCAAGATGCGCAATAGAAGCATCAATCAGCTCGTTAAAGTTGTGAGGCAGTATTTTCGACGCCAGTCCCACCGCAATGCCTTCGACACCCTGCGCCAGCAGCAGCGGAAACTTTACAGGAAGCGTAACCGGTTCATTGTTACGTCCGTCGTACGACGGCTTCCATTCCGTAGTTTTTGGATTAAAAACCACATCGAGCGCAAATTTGGTAAGCCGCGCTTCAATGTAACGCGGCGCTGCCGAGCCGTCGCCGGTAAAAATGTTGCCCCAGTTTCCCTGCGTATCAATGAGCAACTCCTTTTGCCCAAGCTGCACCATCGCATCGCCGATAGAAGCATCGCCGTGCGGGTGAAACTGCATGGTAAAGCCAATTACATTCGCCACCTTGTTGTACCGTCCGTCTTCGAGCCGCCGCATGGCGTAAAGAATACGGCGCTGTACAGGCTTCAGCCCGTCGTTAATGTGCGGCACCGCGCGTTCGAGTATCACATACGAGGCATAATCAAGAAACCACTCCTTGTACATGCCTTGCAGGGGCGTAATGGTAGCAGGCTGCTCGTCGCCGTATTCGTTTGACTGCTGTTCGTCGCCGTCAGGCAGAAGCAGTTCTTCGTTATTATTTAATATATCATCGTTGTTCATAGTAAATCTGTGTAAATTCGCGAAAGAGAAGCGCCGTCTTTCGTATTTAACTGTAAAAAAGCTCGATGGCTGAATATTTAAAAAAGAAGCAGCCCGCAAAAGTAATATCTATGCGATGAAAATGCAAGGTGGAAGGGAAAAATTTAGGAATGAGAAAATTGAGGAAAGAGAAAAAAAATTGAAATAAGTACCCAACATAAAATTAATTGATACAATCATTTTACCACAAAGTTCGCAAAGAACGCACAAGGCTCACAAAGACACAGTGTTCTTTGCGAACAGCTTCGTGCTCCTTGTGGTTTACTTTTAGTGTAATTTAATTTATACTGGGTACTTATGATGCTTAAAGCAATCTTATTTATTGTGTAAGTAAGTGCTCATAATTAATTCACATTATCCTGCATCGGCAATGGGGCATGCCCCATTGTTGCTTCTGTTCGCAAATCAATTTTATTTGAGTGCTTA
>JAITVO010000189.1 GCA_031285765.1 Cytophagaceae bacterium
CCTGTTCTAACGACAACGCAGCGTAAGGAGTTAGAGGCAGGTCTTAAAGAAGGCAAGAGCCACAGTTTTCGTATGTGCTGTCAAAGTATATTGTTAAAATCGGAAGGTCGCAGCTCGAAAGAAACAGGAGCTATAACCGGCATGTGCAATATAAGTGTGAACAGTTGGTTAAAGCGATATAAAAAGGAAGGGGTGTCCGGCTTATTCACCAAGTCCGGTCGAGGACACAAGCCGGTTCTGAGCATAGAGGAAGATAAAGCCGGTATCCTTGAATCCATAAAAGCAAACCGCCAGCGAATGCGAACCGCCAAGGCAGAATGGGAATCCAAAAGCGGCAAAAGTGTAAGCGATAGCACCTTTAAGGCTTTTTTAAAAACGTTGGTGGAAGATATAAACGCATAAGAAAACGGCCTAAAGGCAAACCAATGGCAGAAAATTATGAACTTCAAACAGAGAAACTCGCAGAACTCGAGAAGATGAGCCAACAAGGAGCAATAGACCTGTTTTATGGTGATGAAACACATCTTTGCAGCGAGTCTTATGTTCCTTACGGCTGGCAGTTTACCGATGAAAAAATCTGCTGTTTGACCGATAAGTCCTATAAATTTAACTGCCTGGGATTCATTAACAGACAAATCCGGGTTTGTTGGCAGGTTACAGAGCAAAACATAGATACACAGTTTGTAATGGAGTTTTTGGAGAAATTCTCCTTTGATATAAAGCGTACAACTTTTGTGGTTTTGGATAATGCACGCATACATAAAGCTAAGGCAATGAGAAAAAGAATTCCATATTGGCAAAATAGAGAGCTGTTTTTGTTTTTTCTCCCTCACTACTCTCCCCATCTCAACCTGGCGGAAACGCTTTGGAGAATACTCAAGGGTAAGTGGATAAAGCCACAGGATTACATTAGTAAAGACAATCTGTTCTACGCTACAGACAGGGCATTGGCTAATGTTGGTAAAATCTTGTTTGTCAATTTTAAAGATCATGCAGCTTAATTATGTGGACTTACTTAATTAAAAAAGTGCCTGCATTGCTAAAAAATACACGGATTGAAAAAGGAAAAATGAGTGAAATGTGATTATAAAAAGTGCGTAGATTGATTTGCCGATTAATAATACGAATCAGTAGTTGTTTTTGGGTTAAAGAATCACTCTTCACTTTTTTCCCTCAGTATAACATCAATTCTTAAATAGTTTACTAATTTTGCGGGCTTCTTTAATCAAAAAGTAACAAATTAAATTCGAAATATAATGAAAGTCGCAATTATAGGTACAAGCGGAGCGGTGGGGCAGGAGTTTCTCCGTGTGTTGGAAGAACGTAATTTTCCGATGGACGAGCTGGTTTTGTTCGGGTCGTCGCGAAGCGCAGGAACAACTTACACTTTCAAGGGTAAGAAAATCACGGTAAAAGAGTTGATACACAACGATGATTTTAAGGGCATCGACATTGCGCTGACTTCGGCAGGTGCTTCAACATCAAGAGAGTTTGCCGAAACCATTACCAAACACGGTGCAATAATGATTGATAATTCGAGTGCTTTCCGCATGGACAGCGATGTACCGCTGATTGTACCCGAAGTCAATGCCAAAGCGTGCGCCAATGCTCCCCGCAGGATTATTGCCAATCCAAACTGCACAACTATTCAAATGGTAGTGGCGCTAAAAGTCATCGAAAATATTTCACACATCAGGCGAGTGCATGTTTCTACCTATCAAGCGGCGAGCGGCGCGGGTGCAAGCGGCATGGCGGAACTCGAAACACAAATCCGTCAGGTTGTGGCGGGCGAAGAGCCCGTCGTTGCAAAGTTTCAGTATCAGCTGGCAATGAATATTATTCCGCAGGTTGATGTTTTCACCGAAAACGGCTATACAAAAGAAGAGCTGAAAATGTACAACGAAACTCGAAAGATTATGGATTCCGACATTGAGGTGAGCGCAACCTGCATCAGGATTCCCGTTTTAAGGGCGCACTCCGAATCGACTTGGGTCGAAACCGAACGCCCTATTTCGGTAGAAGAGGCAAAAAGCGCTTTCGCAAATGCTGAGGGAATTATTTTAATGGATAATCCCAAAGCAAAAGAGTATCCGATGCCACTGTTTGTTGCCGGACGCGATGAGGTTTTCGTGGGGCGTGTCCGTAAGGATTTATCCAATTCCAACGGATTAACATTTTGGACGGTATCAGACCAGATTAAAAAAGGCGCAGCGCTCAATGCGGTTCAAATTGCGGAATATATGGTGCGGGCGGGGTTGATTAAGTAACCGTTGTTGTTTGTTATTTTTGAAAAATATACTGACAAATATCAATTGATGCTATATCTCATAGTTCACAACTCAAAAGAGCTTTATACTTGCAGAGCAAAAACAGTAAATAATTGTAGAACATTTAATAATCTAAAATTCTATACAAATGAATCCTTTTCCAATAAAAAACGAAATTGTAGAGGAATACAAAAAAGCGCTTGGTATCGACAGACTTGCGTATGCTACCATTCGCCAGATTGTGCAAATTGCCAATAAACTTGAAGAACATTCGGGCGTAAAATTCATCCGTACCGAAATGGGTGTTCCCGGACTTCCTCCGTCCAGAATTGGCGTTGACGCCGAAATTGAAGCATTAAAAAAAGGCGTTGCATCAGTTTATCCGCCGATCGAAGGCGTCAAACCTTTAAAAGATGAGTTGTCGCGGTTTGCAAAATATTTTATGAATATCGGGATTCCCCCCGAATGTTGTGTGCCAACAGTCGGTTCCATGCAGTCATCCATTGCTTTGTTTATGACGGCGAATCGCTGTACAGAAGGCAAGGACACCGTGCTCTTTATTGACCCCGGATTCCCTGTTCACAAGCGTCAGGTAGCCGTGCTTGGCATGAAATACGAAAGTTTTGATATTTATGATTATCGTGGCGATAAACTGAAAGCCAAACTCGAATCCATCCTTGCAAAAGGAAATATCAGCGCATTTCTTTACTCCAATCCCAACAATCCGTCGTGGATATGCTTCACCGAAAAAGAGTTGAAGATAATTGGTGAACTTGCCACCAAATACGACGCTATTGCATTGGAAGACCTTGCTTACTTTGGCATGGACTGTCGCACCGATGTCGGAAAACCCGCACAACCGCCTTATCAGGCAACCGTAGCGCATTATACCGATAACTATGTGCTTACATTTTCGGGTTCAAAAGTTTTCAGCTATGCAGGCGAACGTATTGGCGCAATGATGATATCCGAAAGGTTATTCGGAAGGAAATATCCCAATCTGTCGAAACTTTTTACCACCGACATATTTGGACAGGTTATACTGAAGGAAGTTATTTACACCCTCTCGTCGGGCACGGCACATGCTCCCCAATACGCATTGGCGGCAATGCTGAAAGCTGTTAACGACGGCGCCTACGACTTTCTTTCGGAAACTCGCGAATATGTTGAACGTGCAAAAGAAATGAAAAAAGCATTTGTTGATAACGGCTTCAAAATAGTTTACGATAAGGATGAGGACAAAGAGCTTGCCGACGGATTTTATTTCACAGTATCCTACCCCAGAATGACGGGTGAAGAACTGTTAAGTAAGTTGTTGCGTTTTGGTGTCAGCGCTATTACGCTCGACACTACCGGCAGCACCCGTACCGAAGGACTTCGCATCTGTGTTTCGCAAACCTCAATGCAACGAATGAGCGAACTGCGGGAACGGCTGGAGCAGTTCCGGAATCAATAGCAAGAAAATTGCGACTATCGTAACATCTCTATCTTTTGTTCGGGCAAACGCATGAAATGTTATTATTTCAAATGTTTGCTAAAAATTATTAGTATAAGCATCTGTTTCATTTATACTTAAGCCTCATTACCATATTCCGTTTGTCATGAAATAAGGTAATGAGGTTGTTGTTATGACACATTACATATAAGCTGTTTGTTTATAGCTAACCGCTAAGTAACTATCCATTAATTAAGCAGCATAATGAGAATAGTTTATATTCACTTCTTTTCCGATAGCCCCCTAAAACTCTATTTGTAGCATAGAAAAAGTTTCGGCTCTGGCGTAATCCTGTGGCTTGAGCCATTTACCCATCATTATTCTCTACTGCGTTTCCGCGATATTCAAATGTGAGAATATAGAGGAATATTGACTGATTCTTTCTTTTCAACAGAATGAACAGTCAGGGATTTGCCCTGTAATTTTGCAAAATGGTATTTGTCTTTGCTGTCGTATTTTTCGCGACTGACTGCCGAAAACGGAATTTTTCCCTTTCCCGTTTGAACTTTCAACTGCCCAAAAGGAACAGGTGTAAGGTTTTGCTTTTACGGTGCGCTGTCAGTGCTATTCAGTACAACCGCGAAATCACGGCTTACGCGTAGCGTAAAATCGCTGATGGAAAGCTCAAACGGCTTGTGGTAAATAATATAAATAAACTGATTCAAAGCATTTTATCCATTGTAAGTACCAAAACTGCTTATCACGAAAATTATTTGAATCCACTTGCAGAATGCACTTGGATATAAACAATAATTAACAAAGCGTCATTTATAATAGACATCGAATTTGAATTGGATAGCAACATATATTAAGGCTTTAGCCAAATTGTCATCTCAAAATCGAAACAATCTACAGAATATGATGATGGTTATGTATTATTGGTGAAAATTCACGTTATCCGTGTTCTTTTTGAAAGTCATATTATTAATTTTTGCGTAATATGCAATCGTATGGCAACATTTTTGTAAGAAAAAATGTAGGAACTGGATATTCAAATTAGAATAATTTGCAAATATGAAAAATATAATTCTCACGGCATGTCTTTTCGTCATGACATTAACCGTATTGCAGGCGCAGGAAGAGCGCAAATTTATCCGTAAGGGGACCAATTTGTATGGTGAGGGCAATTTCTTGGAAGCAGAAATTGAATACCGAAAAGCATTGGACAAAAAGGCGGACTCCTATGAAGGGCAGTTTAACGTTGCCGCATCACAGTACAAGCAAGAGAAGTATCAAGAAGCGGTTTCCGACCTGCAAAATCTGGCTAACCAAACTGACGATGCCGCCAAACTGCATCAGATTTATCATAATCTGGGCAACAGTTATATGGGGATGATGCAGGCTGACCAGCAAAATGCAGGCAAATATCTCGACATGAGTATTGATGCCTACAAGAAGGCATTGAAAAACAATCCTGTCGACGACGAAACCCGCTACAATCTCATTGCTGCCATGAAAATGAAACAAGAGCAGGAACAAAATCAAGAACAAAATCAAGAACAAAATCAACAGCAACAGGAGCAACAAGAACAGGAGCAACAACAGGAACAGAATCAAGACCAGCAGCAACAGAATCAGCAGCAGGAAGAGCAGAACAGAGAAAGTGCCGAACGCATTTTGCAGGCTTTGGAGCAGGACGAAAAAGATTTACAGGAAAAAATGAATCAGAAAAAGCAAGTGCAACCCGTGAAGATTGAGAAAAACTGGTAGAGAGTATGCTAAATTGAAATGTTGGTTTCAGCCAACAGATGGAGGATGCAAAATAAAATCCTGCTTTAGTCAAAATTGATTAGATGGATACTATCAGTCTATTTTTTGAAGAGGTCTAATGAATCTTTGATTTTTTGTCGTTTTGTGCTATTTTTGCCCCGATTAAACACAAACCTTACAATGAAAAAAGTTTATGTAGGGATGAGTGCCGACCTTATCCATCCGGGACATCTCAATGTCATTGGCGAAGCCGCTAAACTGGGCGAAGTAACAATTGGTTTGCTTACCGATGAGGCGATTGCCGGATACAAGCGGTTGCCTTATCTCGAATACGAACAGCGACGGATTATCGTTGAAAGCATAAAAGGCGTAGAAAGAGTTGTTCCGCAAGCAACACTGGATTACCGTCCGAATTTGTGTCGGTACAAGCCCGACTTTGTAGTGCATGGCGACGACTGGCGCGAAGGCGTTCAAAAACAGACGCGTCAACAGGTAATCGACACGCTGGACGAATGGGGCGGGCTGTTGGTGGAAATTCCCTACACCAAAGGCATCTCGTCCACACAGTTAAACCACGCGCTGAAAGAAGTTGGCACTACGCCCGACATACGTTTGAAACGCCTCCGAAGGCTTATCCTCTCAAAAACAACAGTTCGCATTATTGAAGCCCACAGCGGTTTAACAGGACTGATAGTAGAAAACATATCTATAAAAAAAGACGGCGAAATACGGGAATTCGACGGCATGTGGGCAAGCAGCCTCACCGACTCAACCGTTAAGGGAAAGCCCGACATCGAAGCTGTTGATATTTCTGCCCGTTTGGGGAACATTAACGACCTGCTCGAAGTTACCACCAAACCGATTATTTTCGACGGCGACACGGGCGGCAAAACCGAACACTTTGTTTTTACCGTAAGGACGCTTGAACGCATGGGTGTTTCGGCTATCATTATTGAAGACAAAACTGGATTGAAACAAAATTCGCTCTTTGGCGTTGATGTTAAGCAGGAGCAGGAATCCATCGAACAGTTTTGCAACAAAATAGAGGCGGGAAAACGTGCGCAGATTACCGCCGACTTCATGATAATTGCGCGTATCGAAAGCCTTATTTTAAAGGCAGGAATGGACGATGCGCTGACGCGGGCAAAAGCCTATATTGACAGTGGAGCCGACGCAATTATGATACATTCGAAAGAAAAAACGGGCGACGAAATATTTGAATTTTGCCGACGCTACAATCGGTTGGAACGCACAGTTCCACTGGTTGCCGTCCCCACCTCGTATGACACGGTTTACGACGACGAACTGTCGAAACACGGCGTGAAAATCGTAATTTATGCCAACCAGTTGCTTCGAAGCGCCTACCCTGCAATGGTACGCACTGCCGAAGAAATCCTCCTCAATCGAAGAGCTTACGAATCGCGTCCGCATCTGATGCCAATCGGTGAAATACTGAACCTGATACCATTTAACAAATAACCGGCATGATTGATGTATCACAGTTTGTAAAAATACTTGAAGCGGATGGCGTTAATTTCTTTACAGGCGTCCCCGATTCGTTGCTGAAAGATTTTTGTGCATATATCGATACGAACATCGGCGAAAGCCGCCATATAACTGCCGCCAGCGAAGGAGGCGCAGTTGCGATGGCAACAGGCTATCATTTGGCAACAGGTGGCGTTCCGCTGGTGTATATGCAAAATTCGGGATTGGGAAACGCGGTGAATCCCTTGCTGTCTTTAGCCGACCGCGAAGTTTACGGAATCTCCATGCTGCTACTGATTGGCTGGCGAGGCGATCCCGACGGCGCAAACGACGAACCACAGCACATCAAGCAGGGACGTATTCAAAACGCGCTGCTCGACGCAATGGAAATTCCATATACCGTTATTGATAAGGATACTGCCGACATCGAAACTGTTATTAAAGATAAAATACGGCAGGCAAAAACACTGATGAATCCGGTAGCGATTGTTGTCCGTAAGGGAACTTTTAGCGAATACCCTGCCATTCGGAAAGAACGGCAAAGCAGTTTTTATGAAATGACGCGCGAAGAAGCCATCGAAATAATACTCGCGTCCATTCCCGACAACGTTAAAGTGGTTGCCACAACCGGCAAGGCGTCGCGCGAAGTTTTTGAAATTCGCGAGCGCAGCGGCAACGATCATGCCAGCGATTTTCTTACGGTTGGTTCGATGGGACATTCATCCATGATAGCTTTCGGTATGGCAATTGCACGTCCCAACGAAAAGATAGTTTGCCTCGACGGCGACGGCGCTGCCATTATGCAGTTGGGTGCCATATCGATTATCGGAACTATGGCACCAAAAAATCTTATGTATATTGTATTGAACAATGGCTGCCACGAGTCGGTTGGAGGGCAGCCTACCGTTGGATTCGAGATCGATTTTCTCGCCATCGCCAGAGCCTGTGGATACAAATACGCTTTTCGTTTTTACGACGCCAGAGATTTGGGCGAAACCATGAAATCGTCAATCGAATGGAACGAACCCATTTTTATAGAAGTACGCCTTAAAACCGGCTCGCGCTCCAACTTGGGACGCCCCACAATTACGCCTTTGCAAAATAAACTTTCGTTTATGGAGGCATTTTTACGCACGGAATAATTGCATGTAGATACGCACGGACGTATGTTGCCCTGTCTTCATTCATGATGACATCTTTGACCCAATGCAGCCTGTTTTCTATACTCCCGCAATGAAGCACAATGCCGCGCTGCGAAGAAAATACTGAAACCAAACTTACGAAATCTTGACAGGTATCATTTTTAATTTATATAGAACTGACATAAATTAGTGAGAGTGTTTTATGGCTGTTTCAAATAATATTTCATAAAATCCGTTCTCTGTTAAGAATGTTTCATTTTCTTTTTGTTCAAAAATTGATGAAATAATTTTAATTGAAACAATTATGCAACTATACAGCAAAAAAAGGCGTTGGAAATTCTTTTTGATACTTGGTGCAGTGGGCATCAGTATTTTCTCTATGATTTACACAAGTCGTCTGTCAAGCGAACTGAAAGAGGAGGAGCAAAAACGGATGAAGATATGGTCGGCGGCATACAATGCACTGATAAATGATTCGGACGGAGAAAGCAATCTTTACATTTCGCTCATACTGGAAATCATTGAAAGCAATTCCACCATTCCTTCAATTCTTGTGGACGATAAAGACAGTATTTTATGGCATCGGAACATTCAACTGCCTGCTAAAAATCAGGAAATATTTTTACAAAAAGAACTTGGCGATATGAAGGATGACAGTGAGCCGATTGTTGTTTATTTGGGCGATGGTATCACCCAGTATTTTTATTACCACGACTCGGTGTTGATAAGTCAGTTGCAATGGTTTCCGGTGATTCAGCTGTTGATTGTGTTTGTATTTATACTGGTTGCCTATGCAGCATTCAGTACGGCACGCCGCTGGGAGCAGGACAATGTGTGGGTAGGGATGGCACGCGAAACAGCGCATCAATTGGGTACGCCAACTTCGTCGCTTTTGGGCTGGATGGATATTCTTGACATGAAAGAGATAGAACCCGACCTCGTAAAAGAGATGCGCTTCGACGTCAGACGGCTTCAAACCATTACGGCGCGTTTTTCTAAAATAGGCTCAAAGCCCGAACTGTTGTACGAAAATATAACTGAAACAGTTGAACAGATGATTTATTATTTACAAAATCGCTCGTCGAAACTTGTAAAATTTTCGCTGCAAAGCAACGTGGGTGATACAATTGTACGAATGAGTCGTCCGCTGTTTGAATGGGTTATCGAAAACATTTGCAAAAACGCCATTGATGCAATGGAGGGCGAGGGATCCATTGATATTTATATTTATCAACAGAAAAATATAGTTGGCATTGACATCAGCGATACCGGAAAAGGAATGACACGGAATATGCAAAAGTCGGTTTTCAAGCCGGGTTATTCAACCAAACCAAAAGGCTGGGGACTTGGTCTTACGCTAACAAAACGGATTGTTGAACAGTATCACGGCGGTAAAATACATATTGCATCATCAACTCCGGGGAAAGGTACTACTTTCAGAATATTGATTCCCGAATAGAGATGCAAAAATGGAATCAAAAATATTTGTAGAATATATTGAGCTTAGAGCCAATTTATTTTTTAAGATGCTTAAGTTCAAAGTTTAGTATCTCGAATTTAAGGTCTTGAGTTCAATTTAGCTATACCATTGAACAGTGAATAAGACAGCGGATAACCGCCATCACCTACCTTGTTTTTGCGTATCCCATTGATTTATTGGATAAAACTACATAAACAGTACAGCCATGTTCAAACAAAAAATAATATTCAACTGCTATCAGTTAATAGTGGTTGAATATTAATAACAATCACCGCCCTGAAAGGGCAAACAATAAATATTCACTTAAATAATATTCACACTTCTCCCTCCTTTGGAGCTATCGTTTATACACAATTGGGAACCTCTAAAAACTCAAAGTTCGAGGCTTGCGAGGCGATAAAAGCGCAGTTTACATGAAGGTAAATGAGCATTTTATCGTCCGAAGCATAACGAAGAAATTG